>DASVSW010000030.1:0-4184 GCA_036387895.1 Sphingomonas sp. | reverse complement strand
AACGAGAAGCCGCGCTCCGCCCGGTCGAGCTGCATCGAGCTCACCCCGATGTCCATGACGACTCCGTCGACGGGACCCGGAACCCCCCGCTCCATCCCGGAGAAGTCGTCATGGACCAGCGTGAGCTCAGCGTCGGCCTCGAGCGCGCGGCCGGCGGCGATCGCGTCCGGGTCGCGGTCGAACGCGATCACCTGCGCGCCGCGCGCCAGGAGCGCGCGGGTGTAGCCGCCCGCGCCGAAGGTCGCGTCGACCATCGTCTCGCCCGCCGCGGGCGCCAGCGCGTCGACCACCTCGTCGAGGAGGACGGGGACGTGCGGGGCCGAAGCCGCCTCGGGGCTCACAGCGCGATCCCCTTTTCCTGGCAGTAATAGCGGCAGGCCGCGATCATCGGGCCCGGCAGGCTCGGCGTGCCCACCAGCGTCTTCGGATCCCAGATCTCGATCGTGTCGAGCGTCCCCCAGAAGAAGGCGTGCTGCCCGATCCCGGCGTGAAAGCGCGGGAAGCCCGGCATGATGAAGCGGCCCGACCCGTCGAAGGGGACCGCCTCGCCATTGGCGCCGTTGCGCTTGATGTTGGCGTCGACCCGCCCGTCGGGACCGCGCGACAGCTCGGTGCGCTTGTCCAGCTCGGCCTTCAGCTCGGCGAGATAGGCCGGGTCGTAGGCGACGAGGCAGGGCTGGTCCTCATGGACGGCGACGATGATCGTGCCGCCGTCCTTGCCGTCGGGACGCGGGGCGTTCTCGGCCAGCGTGGAGCGCAAGGCGTTGGGGATGGCGACGCGACCTTTGTCGTCCACCAATCCGAGGCCTCCCCCCTGATAAAGCCGTCGATCCGACACGCTGCCCTCGCCAGCGGGGCAGGCGCGAACCACCGTTTCGACCGACGGCCCTCGCCGTCGATCGACCCTGTTTCCAGCGCACAGTGGTCCTGCCCCGTTGTTGACGTGGGTGTATCAACGGCCATTTGGGGACGCAACGGGATATTCGGGGAAAACTGGGGATAACTACCCTCGGCCGGGCGGATCGCCTCGGGCCTGTGGCTTTCCGGCACGAATGGCCGGGCGCTCGCGCAGCGCGCAAACGCTTGATCCGACCACGGATTTCTGAGTTCGCCGGTTCATCCCCGGATTTCCCCGGCCCTACCGCGCTTGCGCGTCGGCGGCGTTGTCGACGCTCGCGGAACCGGGTGCGACGCCCAGATCGGCCAAGGGCTCGTCCGACTCGTTTCCGATGGATTCCAGGGCCGCCATGTTGGCGACGACCGAGGCGTTGCCCCCCCCGGCCGCGTCCGAACCGCGGTCGCGCCGCACGCCGGAAAGCAGCAGGCTGGCGAGCCCGATCAGCAGGATGACGACCGCCAGGCCGATCACCCCCACCCTGACCCGCTGCACCGTCTGCGCCTTGTCGTGAACGACCCGCTTCATCCGAGCGGCAGGTTACCCGTTCCGACCCGGCATGTCGATTCGCGGCCGTTCCGCGCTATCCGACCAGCCCTTTGGACGCCCGCCACTCGGGGTCGTGGAGCGTCGACAGGTAGCGGAATCCCGTGTCGCAGAGGATGGTCGCGACCCGCGACCCCGGCCCAAGCGCGCGCGCCAGCCGGATCGCGCCCGCGACGTTGATGCCCGACGACAGGCCGAGGCACAGCCCCTCCTCGTCGAGCAGCCGCTTGACCCAGTCCCAGCCCTCCTGGTCCGAGATGCGGAACTGCGTGTCGATCAGGGCGCCTTCCAGGTTGCCGGTGATCCGCCCCTGGCCGATCCCTTCCGCGACCGAGTTGCCCTCGCCGCGCAGCTCGCCATTGGCGTAGTATTCGTACAACGCCGCCCCGTGCGGGTCGGACAAGGCGATCGTGACGCGCTCGTCCTTCGCCTTCAGCCCCAGTCCGACGCCCGCCAGCGTGCCCCCCGTTCCCACCGCGCAGGTGAAGCCGTCGACGCGCCCGTCCATCTGCGTCCAGATCTCCTCGGCGGTGCCGGCGACGTGCGCCCTGCGGTTGGCGACGTTGTCGAACTGGTTCGCCCACACCGCCCCTTCCGTCTCCTCGGCGATCCGTCGGCTGACATGGACGAAGTGGCAGGGCGACGAATAGGGCGCGGCCGGCACCGTCACCAGCTCGGCGCCGAGCGCGCGCAGTGTGTCCATCTTCTCGCGCGACTGGGTCTCCGGCATCACGATCGTCGTGCGATAGCCCTTGGCGTTCGCCACCAGCGCGAGGCCGATGCCGGTGTTGCCCGCCGTCCCCTCGACGATCCGCCCGCCGGGCCGCAGCAGGCCGCGCTCCTCCGCGTCCTCGACGATGAAGAGCGCGGCGCGGTCCTTCACCGACCCGCCCGGATTGGTGAACTCGCATTTGCCGAAGACCTCGGCGCCCGCGGCTTCGCTCGGCCCTTTCAGCCGGACGAGCGGCGTGCCGCCGATGAGGGAAAGCGTGTCGGGAAGCGTCGTCATCCGCGCCCTGATGGTGATCGCGTCCGCCCCGGGCAAGCGACTTCCGCTTTGTTGTCCGCTAGCTCGCCCCATGGTAGAATATGGTCTGTCGGAGGTAGAAGATGGCGACGCAGCTCAACATCAAGGATCCGGAGACGGTGCGCCTGGCGCGCGAACTGGCGCGCAGCACGGGCAAGTCGGTGACGGAAACGGTCCGCGACGCGCTGAGGCAGTCAGAGGCGGCGCGGGAAGCGGAGATCGAGCGGAAGATCGCGGAACTCGACGCCGTCGTCGACCGGATCGCTCGGCTGCTGCCGCCCGAATGGGAAGGCCGCACCTCGAAGGAGATCATGGACGAGATCTACGACGAGGACGGGCTTCCGAAGTGATCGTCGACACGTCGGCGATCGTCGCCATCTTGCGCTCGGAGCCCGAAAGGCCGTTCTTCAGACGCCTGCTGCTTACCGTCCCGTCCACGTCGATATCGGCCGGAAGCTGGGTGGAGCTCGGGGTGGTGCTCGCCCGGCGAGCCGATCCGACGTTGGACGCCGAGCTGGCGGTCCTCCTCCGCTTGACCGACCTCCGGATCGAACCCGTCACCGTCGAGCAGGCCGAGATCGCCCGATCAGCGTACCGGACCTACGGCGTCGGCAGCGGCCACGCGGCGCGGCTGAATTTCGGCGACTGCTTCGCCTACGCGCTCGCCAAGGCGAAGGGCGAGCCGCTGCTCTTCAAGGGCGACGACTTCGCCGCGACCGACATCGAGCCGGCCGTCCCTCCCGCGTAGGGCGGAGCGCTTCTGGCGACGCTTGCGGAGTCCCGTGCGCTTCTTCAACGAGAAACTCCATGGACCTCGACGCCGTTCTCCTTCAGCTGTTCGGCACCGCCGATCTGGACGCGCTAGACCCGTCCGCGCTCGCCGCGGGCGTTGAGCGCGCGCGGATCGCGCTCGGCACCGAACGCGACGCGGGCCGCCGCTTCGCGCTCTGGACGCTGCTCCACGCGCTGGGCGAAGCGCCCGATCCCGCCACCGCCTTCAAGAACCCCGCCGAACGCCGCGCCGCCGAGGACTACGCCCGCGCCGCGGCGCGCCTGTCGCGGGAGCCGTGACCGAGCGGATCGGCCCCGCCGAGGCGCGCCGCATCGCGCTCGGCGCGCAGGGCTTCGGCGCATCCCGCCCGTCCGAGCCTGACGCCGGCCATCTCCGCCGGACCGCCGACCGGCTGTCGCTCCACCAGATCGACAGCGTCAACGTGCTCGCCCGCGCGCACTATCTTCCCGCCTTTTCGCGGTTGGGGCCGTACGACCGCGCACTTCTCGACCGCGACGCCTGGGGCCGCTCGTCGAAGCGGCGATTGTTCGAATACTGGGCGCACGAGGCGTCGCTCGTCCCGATCGCGCTGCATCCGCTGTTCCGCTGGCGGATGGCGCGCGCCGACCGGGGCGAGGCGGGTTACGGGAGCATGCGGCTGTTCGCGACCGAGCGCCGGCCGGAAGCGATGGCGGTGCTCGCGCGCATCCGCGACGAAGGCCCGCTCGCCGCGTCGGACTTCGAGCGCAGCCGGTCGGGCTGGTGGGCGTGGAGCGACGCGAAGCGCGCGCTCGAATGGCTCTTCTACGCGGGTCATGTCACCACCGCCACGCGCCGCGCGAGCTTCGAGCGCGTCTACGATCTCACCGAACGCGTGATGCCGCCCGCCATCCTGTCGCTGCCCACCCCCGACGAGGAAACCGCGCATCGCGCGCTGATCGAGC
>DASVSW010000029.1:0-5036 GCA_036387895.1 Sphingomonas sp. | reverse complement strand
AACTGGCGTGAGCGACATGGAGGCCAAGACGCGGGGCAGCGTCGTCGCGAAGTTCAAGGGCAGGGGCGGGCGCGGCGACCAGTCGCCGCTCGGCACCTGGTTCTGGGACATCGACCGCGTCCTCCTGCTGCTCACCTTCTTCCTCGTCGCGATCGGCCTCCTCGCGGTCGCCGCCGCCAGCCCGGCGTCGGCGCGGCGCTATTCGGGCGACGGACACCAGATCGCGCCGCTCTTCTACTTCTGGCGCCAGCTCATGTGGGTGGGCGTTTCGGTGCCGGTGCTGGTGGTCACGTCCATGTTGCCCGTCGCCGTCGCGCGGCGGCTGGCGTTGACGGGGGCGGGGGTGTTCGTGGCGCTGCTGGCGCTGACGCCGTTCATCGGCGTCGAGGTCAACGGGGCCAGCCGCTGGATCGGCGTCGGCTTCGCGCAGTTCCAGCCGTCCGAGTTCCTGAAGCCGCTGTTCATCGTCTCGGTCGCGTGGCTTCTGTCGTTGAAGGCGAAGGACGCCGAGCTCCCCACCGTGCTGATCACCGGCGGCGCCACCGCGCTGGTCGCGGCGCTGCTGATGATGCAGCCCGACCTCGGGCAGACGATCGTCTTCTGCTCGGTGTGGATGGCGCTCCTCATGATCGCGGGCACGCCGACGCGCGTCATGGTCGGGCTGGCGGCGATGGCGCCCGCCGGGCTGGTCGCGGCCTACCTCTTCTATTCCACGGCGCGGAACCGCATCGACGCGTTCCTCTTCCCCGACGTCGAGGGCACGGGCGCGGCCGACCACTTCCAGACCGACGCGGCGCACCGGACACTGACGTCGGGCGGCTGGACGGGGACGGGACCCGGCAGCGGCGCCGCCAAGTTCGGCCTGCCGGAAGCGCATACCGACTACATCTTCTCGGTCATCGGCGAGGAGTTCGGGCTGCTCGCCTGCTCCACCATCGCGATCGTGTTCCTGGCCATCGTGGTGCGGGTGTTCGTGAAGCTGCTCGACGAGCAGGACGAGTTCCGCCTGCTCGCGGCGTCCGGCCTCGCGACGCAGTTCGGGGCGCAAGCGCTGATCTCGATGGCGGTCAACACGGGGCTGGCGCCGTCCAAGGGCATGACGCTGCCCTTCATCAGCTATGGCGGGTCGTCGATGGTCGCGCTGTCGATCGGCATGGGCTTGCTGCTGGCGTTCACCCGGCGCAATCCGTTCCTGACGCGGAGCCCCTATGTCGTCCGCTGGAGCGGTTCATGAGTCCTCACGCCCGACATTTCGTCCTCGCCGCCGGAGGGACCGGCGGCCACATGGTGCCGGCCGCGGCGCTGGCGACCGAACTCGCCCGGCGTGGGCATCGCGTCGCGCTGGTCAGCGATCAGCGCGGCGTGCGCTTCCCCGGCCTGTTCGAGGGCGTCCAGACCCACGTCCTTCCCGCCGGGCGCATCGCCGGCGGGCCGATAGGCTGGCTGCGCGCGGGGCGCGAGATGCTGCGCGGGCGGGCGATGGCGCGTGAGCTTTACCGGACGTTCAAGCCCGCGGCCGTGATCGGGTTCGGCGGCTATCCCGCCTTTCCCGCGCTGTCGGCCGCTTTCGCGGAAGGGATCCCGACCGCGGTGCACGAGCAGAACGCGGTGCTGGGCCGCGTCAACCGGCTGGTCGCCGGCAAGGTCGACGCGATCGCGACCTCCTATGCCGTGACCGAGCGGCTGAAGGCGAAGCTCGGCGACAAGGCCCGGCACACCGGGAATCCCGTGCGCGATGAGGTGCTGGCGCTGCGATCCCGTCCCTATCCGCTGCTGGAGGAGGACGGCATCTTCCGCGTGCTCGTGACCGGCGGTAGCCAAGGTGCCAGCATCCTGAGTCAGGTCGTGCCGGACGGGCTCGCGATGCTGCCCGTCACCTTCCGCCGTCGCCTCCAGGTGACGCACCAGGCGCGGATCGAGGACATCGACGCCGTGCGCGCGAAATACGCCGAGCACGACATCCCCGCCGAGCTCGCGACCTATCTGCCCGACATGCCCGAGCGGCTCGCCTGGGCGCATCTGGTGATCGCGCGGGCGGGGGCGTCCACCATCGCCGAGCTGACCGCGGCGGGCCGGCCCGCCATCCTGGTGCCGCTGCCGGGCGCCACCGACGACCACCAGACGGTGAACGCCCGCGAGATCACGCGGGCGGGCGGCGCGCGCACGATCGCGCAGCCCGACTTCACGCCCAAGGAGCTGGCGAAGCAGATGCAGAAGCTGGGGCTCGACCCCGCCGCGCTGCAGAACGCGGCCGGGCGCGCACGCGCCTGCGGCAAGCCCGACGCGACGCGCGACCTGGCCGACCTGGTCGAGAGCCTCGGCGCGCCGCGGTCGGCGCTGCCGGTCGGGCCGACCAAGCCAGTGAAGAAAGCGGCCTACGCATGACGGGCGTGCCGCTGAACATCGGCGTGATCCACTTCGTCGGGATCGGCGGGATCGGGATGTCCGGGATCGCCGAGGTGATGTGCAACCTCGGCTACCGGGTGCAGGGGTCGGATATCGCGGAAGGCTATGTCGTCCAGGGCCTGCGCGCGCGCGGCATCCCCGTCTCGATCGGCCATTCGGCGGACAATCTGGGCGACGCGGCGGTCGTGGTCGTGTCCACCGCGATCACCCGCTGCAACCCTGAGGTCGAGGCGGCGCTCGAGCGGCGCATCCCGGTGGTCCGCCGCGCGGAGATGCTGGCCGAGCTGATGCGCCTGAAGTCCACCGTCGCGGTGGCGGGCACGCACGGCAAGACCACCACCACGTCGATGGTTGCGGCGCTGCTCGACGCGGGCGGGGTCGACCCCACCGTCATCAACGGCGGGATCATCAACAGCTACGGCTCGAACGCCAGGCTGGGCGCGTCCGACTGGATGGTCGTCGAGGCGGACGAGAGCGACGGCAGCTTCCTGCGGCTCGACGGGACGGTCGCGGTGGTGACCAACATCGATCCCGAGCATCTCGACCATTACGGCGATTTCGACCGGGTGAAGGACGCTTTCGTCCAGTTCGTCGAGAACGTGCCCTTCTACGGCGCGGCTTTGCTCTGCCTCGACCATCCGGAGGTGCAGGGCATCCTGCCGCGCGTCCGCGACCGGCGCGTCGTGACCTACGGCTTCTCGGCGCAGGCCGACGTGCGCGGCGTCAATGTCCAACCCGTGCCGGGCGGCAACCGCTTCGAGGCGCTGATCCGCGCGCGTGACGGGTCGGTGCGCTCGATCGAGGGCATCTGGCTGCCCATGCCCGGCCGCCACAACGTCCAGAACGCGCTGGCGGCGATCGGCGTGGCGCTGGAGCTCGGCATTCCCGACGAGACAATCCAGCAGGGCTTCGCCCAGTTCGGCGGCGTCAAGCGGCGCTTCACCAAGGTGGGCGAGGTCGACGGCGTCAGCGTGATCGACGATTACGGCCACCATCCCGTCGAGATCCGCGCGGTGCTGGCGGCGGCGCGCGAGAGCGTGCGCGGCCGCGTCGTGGCCGTGGTGCAGCCCCACCGCTACACGCGCCTGGGCGCGCTGATGGAGGAGTTCCAGACGGCGTTCAACGACGCCGACCGCGTGCTGGTGACGCCCGTCTATCCGGCGGGCGAGCAGCCGATCGAGGGCGTGAGCGCCGACGCGCTGGTGGAGGGCCTGAAGCGCCGCGGGCACCGCCACGCCGCGGTCGTCGCCGACCCGCAGGCGCTCGCCGACGAGCTGTCGTCGACGATGGAGGCCGGCGACATGGTCGTGTGCCTGGGCGCCGGCGATATCACGAAGTGGGCGGCGGGCCTAGCTCCCGCGATCGAGGCGCGGCGCCGCGGGATGGCGGCGTGAGCGCGGCCGTCCTGCCGCGCGTCGCGGGGCGGCTGACCGAGCGCGCCCCGCTGGCGCCGCTGGTGTGGTTCAAGTCCGGCGGGGCGGCCGAGACGCTGTTCGAGCCGAAGGACGCCGACGACCTGTCCGCGTTCCTCGCTGATCTCGACCCGGCGACGCCGGTCATGCCGCTCGGGCTCGGGTCCAATCTGATCGTGCGCGACGGTGGGGTGCCCGGCGTCGTCGTGCGGCTCGGCAAGGCGTTCGCGACCGTCGAGCGGCTGAATGCTACGACCTTGCGCTGCGGCGGCGGGGCGAGCGGGATCCTGGTCTCGTCCTCCGCGCGCGACGCCGGGATCGGGGGCGTCGAGTTCCTGCGCTCCATCCCCGGCACGGTGGGCGGCTTCGTCCGGATGAACGGCGGCGCGTACGGGCGCGAGGTGAAGGACGTGCTCGTCGAATGCGACGTCGTGTCGCGCTCCGGCGAGCGGCGGACGCTGGCGCTGTCCGAGCTCGGCTACGCCTATCGTCATTCCGAGCTGCCGGCGGGCGCGGTCGTGGTCTCGGCGACGTTCCGCGGCCACCCGGCCGAGGCGTCCGCGATCCAGACGGAGATGGACCGCATCGCCGCCAAGCGCGAGGCGTCGCAGCCGCTGCGCAGCCGCACGGGCGGGTCGACGTTCAAGAACCCGCCGGGGCACAAGGCCTGGGCGCTGATCGACGCCGCCGGATGCCGGGGCTTGCGGCTGGGCGACGCACAAGTGTCGGAGAAACACTGTAATTTCCTCCTCAATCTCGGTAACGCCACGTCGGCCGAGATCGAGGCCTTGGGGGAAGAGGTCCGCGCGAAGGTGCTCGCGCGATCGGGGGTGGAGTTGGAGTGGGAGATACAGCGCGTGGGGGCGGCGGCGTGACCGCACCCCTGCACATCGCGGTGCTGTACGGCGGCTGGTCGGCCGAGCGCGACGTGTCGCTGACGTCCGGTGCCGGCGTGGCGGACGCGCTGGAGTCGCTCGGCCATCGCGTCACGCGGATCGACATGGGCCGCGACGTCGCCGCGCGCCTGGCCGAGGCGAGGCCGGACGTGGTGTTCAACGCGCTCCACGGCACGCCGGGCGAGGACGGGTCGGTGCAGGGCATGCTCGACCTGATGGGCCTGCGCTACACGCATTCGGGTCTGGCGACCTCCGTCATCGCGATCGACAAGGCGCTGACCAAGCAGGTGCTCGTGCCGCACGGCATCCCCATGCCCGGTGG
>DASVSW010000028.1:0-2337 GCA_036387895.1 Sphingomonas sp. | reverse complement strand
CGTTGGGTTCATAGTCCAGCCGCGGCCGACCTAGGCCCGGGTTGTCGCGCGCCGCGGTCAGCAGAGGCTGCATCCAGCGGGCCAAGTCCTCGTACTCGGACGCGCCGGTGGCGATCAGCTCGATGCTGTTGCCGCCCCCGCCTCCCCCGCCGCCGCGCTGGAAGGGTCCGCGCACGCTGGCGGTGACGCGGGCCCCCGTGATCGAGGACAGCTGCCGGTTCAGCTGCGAGGCCAGGTCGTCCGCCGAAACATCCCGCTCGCCCAGAGGCTTCAGCGTGAGCACCCCGCTGCCTGAGTTGAAGCTGCCGCCCCCGCCGAACCCGGGGATGCTCAGCAGATACCGCTCGGCGGGCTGATTCGCCCGCTCGCCCGTGAGCGCGGCCAGGCGCGGCTCGAGCTCGCGGCCCACGCGGACCATGTAGTCATAGCCGCTCCCCTCGGGTCCCTGCATGCGAACGTCGACGCGTCCGCGATCCTCGTTGGGCACCAGTTCGGACGGCAAGGCCTTCCACAGACCCGCCGCGCAAAGGCCGACCACCACGATCAGGGCGCCGACGCCCACCGCCGCCGCTCGCCGGCCCACCATCATGTCCAGCGACGCGCGATAACTGTCGCGAAGCGCATCCATCGCCCGGTCGACCTTGCGCGCCAGCCAGCCCTGGTTGTTCGCGGGCCTGAGCAGCTTTGACGCCAGCATCGGCGACAGGCTGAGCGCCAGGAAGGCCGAGAACGCCACCGCTGCGGCGATCGCGGCGGCCAGCTCAACGAACAGCCGCCCGATATAGCCCGGCAGGAACAGCAAGGGCGCGAACACCGCGATCAGCACGACCGTGGTCGCCACCACGGCGAAGAACACCTGCCGAGCCCCGCGCTGGGCCGCCACCGCGGGCGGCTCTCCGGCGTCGACCCGACGCTGGATGTTCTCCGTCACGACGATGGCGTCGTCGACCACCAGCCCCACGGCCAGCACCAGCGCCAGCAGGGTCAGGAGGTTCAGCGAGAAGCCCAGCGGCGCCAGCACGATGAAGGTGGCCAGGAGGCAGATGGGCGCGACCACCGTCGGGATAATCGCGGCTCTGAGCGTGCCCAGGAACAGGAAGTTGACCAGCCCGACCAGCGCCAGCGAGATGCCGATGGTGACGTAGACCTCATGGATGGCTTCGGAGGTGAACTCCGACGCGTCGGACGCGACCACGAAGGTCGCTCCCTCCGGCAAGCCGCCGCGCACGTCCTCCATGGCGGCGCGGACTCCCTCGCTGATCTCCAGGTCGTGGGCCTGCGACTGGCGGGTGATGGCCAGGCCGATCTGGTCCTTGCCGTTGCCGCGGAACATGCGCCGGCGGTCGTTGGCCGCCTCGACCACCCGCGCCACGTCGCCCAGGCGCGTCACATAGGCCTGTTGCGGCTCGGCCCCGACCAGCGCGCGGTCTTCCGTGGCCGCCGCGCGGCCGCCGGCGCGCGTGATGGGCAGCTGCATGAACTGCTCGGGCTTGGCGTAGCCGCGCGCCACGCGGATGGTGAAGTCCTTGTCGGCGCCCTCGAGATAGCCCGCAGGCAGCTCGGCGTTCTGCGTCGACAGCGCGGTTTCGATGTCGCCGACGGTGAGCCCGCGCGCAGCCAGCGCATCGGCGTCGATCTCGATGCGCATCGCATATTGCTGCTCGCCGAAGATGCGGACGTTGGCCACGCCCGGCACGGTCGAGAACCGCTCCACCAGATACCGCTCGGCGTAGTCCGTGAGCTGCAGCCGGTTCAGGCTGGGCGCGCTCAGGAACAGGATCATGATGGGCGAGGCGTCGGCGTCCGCCTTGGCCACCTGGGGGGCCAGCGCCTGCTCGGGTAGCGAGCTGATCACGCGGGAGACCGCGTCGCGCACGTCGTTGGCCGCATCGTCGATGTCGCGGCCGAGCCCGAACTCTATGGAGATGTTGGACGAGCCGTCGCGGCTGGTGGAGGTGATGCGTTCCTGGCCCTGGATGCCCGCGACCTGGCGCTCGATGACCTCCGTGCTCCGGCTTTCGATCACCTCGGCCGAGGCGCCGCGGTACTGCGTGGAGATCGACACGATGGGCGCGTCGATGTTCGGCAACTCGCGGACCGGCAGCGCGAAGAACGCCGCCAGCCCGATTACGCAGAGCACGATCGCGGCCACCGCCGCCAGCACCGGCCGCTTGACCGAGACGTCCGACAGCATCATCGCGCAGCCCCCGCTCCGCCGCCGGCGCCGCCCGAACCGCCGCCTCCTCCAGGCGCGCCGCCTGCGTCGGCGATCCGCACGGGCTGGTTGGGATTGACCCTGTTCAGGCCCTCGGCGACGACACGCTCGCCGGCGCGCAG
>DASVSW010000027.1:0-4410 GCA_036387895.1 Sphingomonas sp. | reverse complement strand
AAGGGCAGCCGGGGTTGTTCCACTCGAGCACCACCGGCTTGCCGCGGAAGTCCGACAGCTGGACCTGCTTGCCGGCAGCGTCGGTCAGCCGGAAGTTTCCGGCGGCCTTGCCCGTCGCCTGCTGCGCGACGGCGGGTGCGGCGAGCAGCGCCGCCGCGATCACGGGAACCACGATACGCATATCCATTCTCCTCACTTGCCAGCCAGATCCGTCAGCATCGAAGGGGTCAGCACCTGCGGCAGCACCCGCGGGGTCGCCTCGCCCGGCGCGTACCATAGGTAGAGCGGGACGCCGGCGCGGTTGTGCCGCTCGATGAAGCGGCCCAGTTCCGCGTCGCCGTCGGTCCAGTCGCCGACCAGCACCGCCACTTCGTTGCTCTTGAAACCATCGCGCACCGCGGCGCGGTTGATCGCACCCGCTTCGTTGACCTTGCACGTCAGGCACCAGTCGGCGGTGAAATAGGCGAAGACCGGCCGCCCCTGCTCGCGCAGCGACGCCAGCCGCGCTTCGCTGAACGCCTCGTCCGCGCCGGCGACCTGCTCGGCCGGCCCCGGGGCGGACTTCGGCACCGTCGCCGCAGCACCCACCGTCAGCAGCAGCGCCGCCCCGACCGCGACGCCCGCGCCCAGGCCGCGCGCCTGCCGCCTTCCCGCGACCCAGAGCGCGAAGGCGACCAGCAGCGCGCCGGCTAGGCCCCAGGTCATGCCGTCCACTCCAGCCTGCCGCCCCAATACCCAGGCGAGCGCCAGCGCCGTCAGCCACATCGGCACCGCCAGCACGCGCCGGAACCGCTCCATCCAGGCGCCGGGCCTGGGCAGCCGCTTCCGCAGCGCCGGCACGAACCCGATGAGGAGGAAGGGCAGCGCCAGCCCCAGTCCCAGCCCCGCGAACACCGCCAGCGCGGCCGCGGGCGGCAGCACCAGCGCCGCGCCGAGCGCAGCGCCCATGAACGGCCCCGTGCACGGGGTCGCCACGAACGCCGCCAGCGCGCCGGTCGCGAACGCGCCGCCCGCCCCGCCATCGCCGACGAACCGAGGCGTCGGCACCTCGAACAGCCCCGACAGGTTGAGCGCGATCGCCACCGTCAGCCCGAGCAGCACCACGATGACGCGCGGGTCCTGCAGCTGGAACGCCCAACCCACCGCCGAGCCTCCGGCGCGCAACGCGAGGATCGCCGCGCCGAGCCCCAGGCACACCGTCACCACGCCGCCCGTGTAGGCCAGCGCCTCGCCCCGCGCCGTCCGCGCGTCCGCGCCGGACCGCGCGAGGCTCAGCGCTTTCAGGCTCAGGATGGGAAACACGCAGGGCATGACGTTGAGCAGCAACCCGCCCAGCACCGCGCCGACGAACGCCAGCAGCGCCGCCGACCAGCCTAGGCCGTCGCTCGCCTGCTCCGCCGCGGCCGCCACCGCGCCCGGCCGCGCCGTGACCGCGAAGCCCCTGCCCTCGCCCGTCGCGAGCACGCCTTCCAGCACGCCCGGCGGGGAGCCGATCGGCGCCGCGGCGGTCTCGACGATCAGGGAGTCACCCGACCGCGTGACGCTCTGCGGCGCGGCGTAATCGATCGCGCCCTGCTGGAGCGGGTAGAAATAGGCGTCGCCCAGCGGCGCGTCGGCCGGGAACGGCACCGCCAGCCGGAACCGCTTGTCCGCCACGGCGAAGCGCGCCTCGGAGCCGAGCGGCTTGGGCAAAGCGGTCCGCCACCCGTCGAATTTCGCGCGCGCGGCCGGGTCGATCGCGCCGTCGCCGACCGTCAGCTCGGTCGCGAGCTCGCGCGACTCGGGGACGCACACCTCTTCGGTGCAGACGAGATAGTCCGCCTTGACGCGCACCGGCAGCCGCGTGCCCGCAGCTAACCCCGCCGGCACGTCCAGGTCGACGAACTGCACGAAGGGCTTCTCGTACACGTAGTTCATCAGGCCGGACACGAGCAGCCGGCTCGGCACCGGATAGCGGAGCGGCCCCGCGGCGACCCCGGCCGGCAGCGTCCATTTCAGCGTCGTCTCGACGCCCGCGTCCCCGCCGTTCTTCCAATATCCGTGCCAGCCCGGTTCCGGGGTCGACACGAAGGCCAGCGTCACCCGCCCGCCCGCGGCCGGCCGCGTCGTCTCGGGCACCAGCTCCATCGCGATGTGCTTCTCGCCCGGCGCTTGCGCGAGCGCGGGCGCGGCGATCAACGCCATCAAACAGCAAAGAAGCGCCCGTATCATCGCCGAAACGATGCCGAGCGCGGGCCGCGCGGGCAACACCGGTTCGACGGACGGTCGTTCGTAGACGGCGGTCACGCGCGCTCCTCCACCGGTCGCGAGCGTCATCGGCGCGCGACGGGGCGCCCGGATCATTGCCGAAACCATATCGCCCGCACATAGCGCGTCGAACCGCCCGTCCCAAGGACCACCCATGAAAGCGATCCTCGCCGCCCTGCTCCTGGCCAGCGCCGCCCCCGTGGCCGCGCAAACCGCGCCGGAGCCCGCGCCCGCGCCGCGCAGCGCTCCAAAGCTGATCGTCGTCGTCTCGGTCGACCAGCTCTCCAGCGACCTGTTCCAGCAATATCGCGAGCGCTTCACCGGCGGGTTCGCGCGGCTGCTCACGGGCGCGGTGTTTCCCTCGGCCTATCAGGGCCATGCGGCCTCCGAGACCTGCCCAGGCCATTCGACGATCCTGACGGGCGCGCACCCGGCGCGGAACGGCATCATCGCCAACACCTGGGTCGACCAGGACGCGCCCCGCGCCGACAAGCTCGTCTACTGCGCCGAGGACGAAAGCCGGCCCGGCACCGACCATTCCAAGAACTACGTGTCCTCCGTCGCGCATCTGAAGGTGCCGACGCTGGGCGACCTCCTGAAGGCCGCCGACCCGCGCTCGCGCGTCGTGTCCGTCGCGGGCAAGGACCGCGCCGCGCTCATGATGGGCGGCAGGCGGACCGACGAGGTCTGGTTCTGGAAGAACGACCGGTTCGAGACGGTGCAGGGCCGCCCCACCCCGCCGGTCGTCGCCCGCGCCCAGACCGCGGTCGCCGCGCTGATCGCCCGACCCCAGGCGGCGCTGCCGCTCCCCGACCATTGCCGCCCGCTCGACCGCGCGGTCCGCATCGGCGAGCAGACGCTCGGCCGCGGCCGCCACGAGCGCGTAGGCGGCGACGCCCGCGCTTTCCGCGCCTCGCCCGCGTCCGACGCCGCCATGCTGTCGCTCGCCGCCGGCTTCGCGCAGGACCTGGGGCTGGGCCGCGGTCCGGCGACCGATCTCCTGATCGTCGGCGCGTCGGCGACCGATTACGTCGGCCACGCCTTCGGCACGCAGGGCACGGAGATGTGCCTCCAGATCACGGAGCTCGACCGGGCGCTGGGATCGTTCTTCGAGGTGCTCGACCGGACGGGCGTCGACTATCAGGTCGTCCTGACCGCCGACCACGGCGCGCATGACGCGACCGAGCGGCAGCAGGTCCGCGCCATGCCGATGGCGTCGCGCATCGTGCCGGACGCGTCGACCAAGGCCATGGCCGCCGCGATCGCGCGCGACCTGAAGCTGACGGGCCCCGTGCTGCTGGCGGCCGAGGGCGACGTCTATGTCGACCGCGCGCTCCCGCCCGCGACCCGCGCCCGCGTCCTCGCCGAGGCGAAGCGTCGCTACCTTGCCCTGCCCCAGGTCGCCGCCGCCCTCACCCGCGCGGAGATCGCCGCGACGCCCGTCCCGACCTCGCCGCCCGAGACCTGGTCGCTCGCCGAGCGCGCCCGCGCCAGCTTCGACCCCGAGCGTTCGGGCGATCTGCTCGTCATGTTCAAGCCCCGCGTGACCCCGATCGACAAGCCCGGGCCCGGTTACGTCGAGACGCACGGCAGCCCCTGGGACTACGACCGCCGCGTCCCGCTGCTGTTCTGGCGCCGGGGGCAGCCCGCGTTCGAACAGCCCTTGTCGGTGCAGACGGTGGACATCCTCCCCACCCTCGCCGCGCCGCTCGGCCTCGGCCTCGGCGTCGGGACGATCGACGGACGATGCCTGGACCTCGACCCCGGCGAAGCGGATACTTGCCGGCCGTAGGGAAGCAGACGTTATCCTAGCGAAAGCCAGGATCGCGTGGGGAGCGGGCTGATCCGCCGGCCAGGGCGACCCCAGCGTTCGCTGGGGTGACTACTTTCGGCTCAATCGAGGTTGGGCCGCAACCAGCGCTCCGCCTGCTGGACGTCCACGCCGCGGCGGCGGGCGTAATCCTCGACCTGGTCGCGCCCGATCCGCGCCACGCCGAAATATTCGGCGTCGGCGTGGCCGAAGTAGAAGCCGCTGACCGCCGCCGTCGGCAGCATCGCGAAGCTGTCGGTGAGCGACAGCCCGGTGTTCGCTTCGGCGTCGAGCAGGCCGAACAGCACGCGCTTCAGCGAATGCTCCGGGCACGCCGGATAACCGGGCGCCGG
>DASVSW010000026.1:0-4403 GCA_036387895.1 Sphingomonas sp. | reverse complement strand
CCGCCTGGCGCATCTCCTGTGCGAGCTGGGGGTGAGGCACGAGCTGATGGGACTGGGCGAACGGACCGCTTACGACTTGCCGCTGACCCAGACGCATATCGCGGACTGCGCGGGGCTCACCCCCGTCCATGTGAACCGCGTGCTCCAGTCGCTCCGCGGTGCCGGCCTGATCAAGAGCGGTGACCGACGCGTCACCATCGAGGACTGGGACGGGCTCGCGCGGACAGGCGGCTTCGACGAGCAATACCTTCGCGCCGAGCCGGTCGCCCATCAAGGAGGTCACGCATGACGACGCAGCCGCGGCCCGCCTATCTCCAGGACGCGAGCGCCTATCTTCACCACCGCGCCGAAGCGGAGCTGCGGATGGCCGAGAACGCCAGCTGCGCCGCTGCGGCCAAGGCGCATAACGAACTGGCGAACCTCTACATGGAGCGGCTCGGCGCCGACCGCCGACATCGAGGCTGAGCGACGGCCGAGCGTGCGTACTGGCGATTCATCGTGCGTTCGCATCGGCTTAGCGCCTCGGCGGCCGGATACTGATCCAGGTGACAGGCCGGAAACGCGCCTCGTCTTAGATGGCCTCACGCCGCGCAGGCCGGCCCGAAGACACGTCCCTTTTTCCGACGTTGATCGGCCGCCCGCGGCGACCATGCCATTCCGACCATCACGGCCGCGCCCCGCGCCCGACGCTCGCCGCCAGGCGGCTGGACAGGATTTATGCACCCGAACGACACCGGACAATGCGCGGCGCTCCCGTTCCGCTTCGCCCCGACCGGCGGGTGCGAGATCCTTCTGGTGACCTCCTGTCGTCGGCGACGCTGGATCATTCCGAAGGGCAATGTCGAACCCCCGCTTTCGCCTGCGCTGTCCGCGGCGAAGGAGGCCTATGAGGAAGCCGGGGTCAGCGGCATGATCACGTCGGCCGATATCGGCTCGTATCGCTACGAAAAGCGACGGGACGACGGTTCGTCGGCCTCGATGTCCGTCACGGTGTTCCCGCTGGCGGTGGGGACGGTGCTCGACCACTGGCCGGAGATGTCGAAGCGGCAGCGGCAGTGGTTCGACATCGAGGTCGCCGTGAGGATGGTCGACGATCCGGAGCTGAGGACGCTCCTGGTCGCGTTCGCGCGTGATCAGCACGCGAGGCCGCACGTGATCGCCCAGGACCTGGAGCCTTCGGCGTAGGCCGTCCGCCGAGCGTCGCTCGATCACCGTGGTCGGCCGTCCCCCTATGCCGACGACGCGTAAGGCCGCGGGGAACGCACACGACCCGGGCGAACGTCCGCAACGGGCCGGAAGCTGACGGGCGGAAAACCGCTGTCCTACAGCGCGTCGATCTGATCCAACCCGGTCCATGGTCGCCCGGCGCTCGCACAGCACCCCCGTCACCTCGGGCTTGAGCCGGGGTCCCGCTTCTTCTCCGGACGAAAAGGGAAGGTTGGAACGCCGGTTCGGCCGTAGCGATATGGGAGCCTATGGCGTCCAGAAGCGTCAATGTCGTGAACGGAGGCGGATCAACGGCTTAGCCGAAAAGCGTGACCCGTTTTCCGCGGAAATGCGTGCGGAAATCGCCGTATCGCGTCCAACATGTAAACTTCGCGCAGAAAGAGAAGCCCGAACAGTCGCTTGGCCGTCGCGGACGCCTGTGAAGGTGACGCTTCCGGCGTCCACGGTCCGTCATCGGCCAGGTGGCGATGCCACCTAGCGTCAGGCCCCACCCCGGCGAAGGCCGGGGCCCAGTCACGCTGCGCCCGGACAGTGCTCGTCGCCGCCGGCCATCGTCGCTGGGCCCCGGCCTTCGCCGGGGTGGGGCAGGGAGTCGTGCGCCCCTCCGTCCGGCTCAGCCGCCCCTCGAGCGCGACACCACTCGGGAGCACGAGAGGCGTGCGATCGGCATCCGCGAACCCGGCAGATCGAACGTCCTGACCCTATTCGAAAACCGCTGTCCTACAGCATCGCACCCGTGCCAGGGTCGCCTCGACTCGGGCGCGCGCTCGGCCGCTCTTTGACCTTGTCGGTTCCCTATCCCGCCACCCAGGCGTCCAGCCGAGGTGCGACAGTGGCGCGATGCTGGCGCCTGTCCGTCGCCGTCGAGTCGCGCGCCCGCCGCGTCGCCGTCGCGCGCCCGTCGCGCCGGTGTCGCTTAGGTGTCGCGTCGTGGGCGCTTCGCCGGCGCGATTGGCCCGAAAACGCGTTCACGCCTTTACCAGCGTTAACTTCCCGCCGAGCCCCTCAGACCGCGCCCGAGAAGGTGTCGCACGCCGCCGGGTCGCCCGTCTCGAGCCCGCGACGGAGCCAACGCTGGCGCTGCTCGGACGAGCCATGGGTGAAGCTCTCCGGCACGACGCGGCCTTGGGATTGGCGCTGGAGCGCGTCGTCGCCGATCGCCTGGGCGGCGCGCATGCCCTCCTCGACGTCACCCGGCTCCAGCCGCTCGCGGTTCTGCGCGGCCCAGACGCCGGCGAAGCAGTCGGCCTGGAGCTCGAGCCGGACGGAGAGCTGGTTGCCCTCGACCTCCGACGCGCGGGCCTGGGCGCGGCGGACCTGGTCCGACGTGCCGGTGATGTTCTGGATATGATGGCCCATTTCGTGCGCCACGACGTAATATTGGGCGAAGTCGCCCGCCGCGCCGAACTTGGTGGACAGCTCGTCGAAGAAGCTCGTGTCGATGTAGATGCCCTGGTCGGGCGGGCAGTAGAACGGGCCCATCGCCGACTGCGCGGCGCCGCAGCCCGACTGGCCGGTGCCGGAGAAGAAGACGAGCTTGGGCGCGTCGAAAGCCTGGCCCTGACGTTGGAACAGCGCTTCCCAGGTGTTCTCCGCCGAGCTGTACGCGGCGCAGGTCGCGCGGCTCGCCGGGTTGAGCGTGCAGGCGCCCTGGACGCCGCCCGACCCGGCGGGCCGCTGGCCGACCTGCGAGGAGGGCGCCGCCACCTGGCCTCCGCCGCCGCCGAGCAGCCCGCCCAAGCCGCCCAGCCCGCCGCCGAATACCGCGAGCAGCAGCAGCACGACCACGATCCCGCCGCAGCCGAACCGGCTGCCGATCATCGGCAGCAGCGCGAAGAGCAGCCCGCCGCCGCCTCCGCCGCCCAAGCCTCCGAAGCCGCCGCCCGAGCCCCGCTGGTCCTCGACGTTGATGTTGGGATCGAAATCGTCGAGCCGCATGGCTTGCTCCGTCGTTGTCGCGGTGTCACGAACGGCGCACGGGGTGCCTGGGTTGCACGGGCGAGGGAGCGCGCATGTTTCTGAAGGGCAAGACGGCCGTCGTCACCGGTTCGACCTCCGGCATCGGGCTCGCCTACGCCCGCGCGTTGGCGCGTGAAGGCGCCGCCGTCGTGATCAACGGCTTCGGCGACGCGGCCGCGATCGAGGCGGCGCGCGCCGAGCTGGCGGCGGCGAGCGGCGCCGACGCCTGGTACGACCCGGCGGACATGGCCGACGGCGAGGAGGTGGCGGGGCTCGTCGAGCGCGCGGTCGAGCGGACGGGGCGGATCGACGTGCTCGTCAACAACGCCGGGATCCAGCACGTCTCGCCCGTCGCCGACTTCCCGCCGGAGAAGTGGGACGCGATCATCGCGATCAACCTCACCTCCTGCTTCCGGGCGATACGGGCGGCGGTGCCGGCGATGCGGCGGCAGGGCTGGGGGCGGATCATCTCCACGGCCTCGGCGCATTCGCTCGTCGCCAGCCCGAACAAGTCGGCCTACGTCGCCGCCAAGCACGGGCTGGTCGGCCTGACCAAATCGGTGGCGCTGGAGACCGCGCGCGACGGGATCACCGTCAACTGCATCTCGCCCGGCTACGTCTGGACGCCGCTGGTCGAGAACCAGATCCCCGACACCATGGCCGCCCGCGGCCTGACGCGCGAGCAGGTGATGAACGACGTCCTCCTCGCCGCCCAGCCGACCAAAGAGTTCGTGACGCCCGAGCAGGTGGCGGAGCTCGCGCTGTTCCTCTGCCGGGACGAGGCGCGGTCGATCACCGGCGCGAACCTGTCTGTCGACGGGGGCTGGACGGCCGCGTGACCGGGTCGCGTCTCGTCCGGTCGGCCGTGATCGCGTCCGTCCTCCTGATCGCTCCTGCTTCGGCCGTGGAGCGCGACGCAGGGTGGAGGAAGGCGGCGACGGCTGACGACCGGGCCCGTTTGCGTCGATGGCGCGACGCTTGGGCGGCGGCGTTGCCGGCGGCGCGGGCCGGGGGCGGGGCGTCGGTCATCGCCGGGGATCCGGCGCTGTTCCACCCCGACCGGACCCTCCGCGATCCGGCGCCGCCGGCGGGCGGCTATCGCTGCCGGACCTTCAAGCTGGGCGCGCAAGGTCCCGGCGGGCTCGACTTCGTCGCCTATCCTTGGTTCCGCTGCCGCGTCGGGGCCGACGGCTCGTTCGCGAAGCTGGACGGGTCGC
>DASVSW010000025.1:0-3782 GCA_036387895.1 Sphingomonas sp. | reverse complement strand
GGCGGCACGAGCTTGCTCATCGTCGTCAACGTGACCATGGATACCGTCACGCAGATCCAGTCGCACCTGCTGGCCCACCAGTATGGCGACCTGATCAAGAAGGCCAAGCTGAAGGGCGGTCGCTTGCGCTGAGCCCCGGATCGCGGGCATCAATCCACGAACGAAGGGGAAGCGTTCGCGTGAACATCATCCTGTTGGGTCCGCCGGGGGCGGGCAAGGGCACCCAGGCGCAGCGGCTCGTCGACGAGCGCGGCATGGTGCAGCTGTCGACC
Organism: Sphingomonas sp.; assembly: GCA_036387895.1. Lineage (GTDB taxonomy): Bacteria > Pseudomonadota > Alphaproteobacteria > Sphingomonadales > Sphingomonadaceae > Sphingomonas. Next base: position 3,510 of record DASVSW010000025.1, on the reverse strand, counting down.
GGCGACATGCTGCGCGCCGCGGTCAAGGCGGGCACGCCCGTGGGGCTGAAGGCCAAGGCGGTGATGGAGGCGGGCGAGCTGGTGTCGGACGCGATCGTGTCCGCGCTGATCGGCGAGCGGCTGGACCAGGCCGACACGGCCAAGGGCGTCATCTTCGACGGCTATCCGCGCACGGCGGCGCAGGCCGACGCGCTCGACATGCTGCTGGGCGAGCGCGGGCGGAAGCTGGACCGGGTGATCGAGCTGGAGGTCGACGAGGCGGCGCTGACCGAGCGGATCGTCGGCCGTTTCACCTGCGCCAAGTGCGCGACCGGCTATCACGACCGGTTCAAGCAACCGGCGGTCGAGGGCGTCTGCGACCTTTGCGGCGGGCAGGAGTTCAAGCGCCGGCCGGACGACAACGCCGAGACGGTCGGCACCCGCATGGCCGAGTACCGCGCCAAGACCGCGCCCATCCTGCCGCTGTACGAGGCGAGGGGGCTGGTCCACCGCGTCGACGGCATGGCCGAGATGGACGAGGTGGGCGGCGCGATCGGGGCCATATTGGACGCGGCCGCCTGAAGCGTAAGCCCGCGGCGTTCCGCCCCATCGCATCAGGGTGGATGGTCACGCGCGACCGGGTCGATTGTTCCCGTCCGTCCTGTTGACAGGGCGGTTCGGCCCGCTTACCTGCCCGCTACTCCGAGCATAACGGTCGACGGCGGCGCGTAAACGCGCCCGCCGTTATCGTGCGTTCGGAGCGGACGCGACGAGATAGGGCTGTGCCGCCATGCCGGCCCTGTGGAGCTAGGAGAACAGACTACATGGCACGTATCGCGGGGGTCAACATCCCCACCAACAAGCGCGTGGTGATCGCGCTCCAGTACATCCACGGCATCGGCGCCGCCAAGGCCGAGGAGCTGACGGGCAAGCTGGGCATCGAGCCCGCGCGCCGCGTCCAGGACCTGACCGATCAGGAGATCCTGCAGATCCGCGAGGCGATCGACGCCGGCTACACGGTCGAGGGCGACCTCCGTCGCGAGACCGCGATGAACATCAAGCGCCTGATGGACCTCGCCTGCTACCGTGGGCTTCGCCACCGCAAGGGCCTGCCGGTCCGCGGCCAGCGCACCCACACCAACGCCCGCACCCGCAAGGGCAAGGCGAAGCCGATCGCCGGCAAGAAGAAGTAAGGGGACCAGAGCATCATGGCACAGGCACCCCAGCGCATCCGCCGCCGCGAGCGCAAGAACATCACGGCGGGCGTCGCGCACGTCAACGCTTCCTTCAACAACACCATGATCACCATCACCGACGCGCAGGGCAACGCGATCTCCTGGTCGAGCGCCGGCATGATGGGCTTCAAGGGCAGCCGCAAGTCGACCCCCTACGCCGCGCAGGTCGCGGCAGAGGACGCGGGCAAGAAGGCCGCCGAGCACGGCGTCCGGACGCTCGAGGTCGAGGTCAAGGGCCCCGGTTCGGGCCGCGAGTCCGCCTTGCGCGCGCTGCAGGCCGTCGGGTTCCAGATCACGTCGATCCGCGACGTGACCTCCATCCCGCACAACGGCGTGCGCCCGTCCAAGCGGCGGCGCGTCTAACCGGACTTCCGGCCCGCGAGCGTCAGCCTTCAGAGCCGCGCCGCGGGCCACCTTTATGATGGCCGGCGGCGTTCGCGCGCCCCGGCCCCCAACCCAGGGGAATCACGTGGCGGTCAACCCGAAGAACTGGCAGGAACTGAAGAAGCCCCAGGCGCTCGAGCGTCGCAGCGGAGGCGGGGCGCGTCGCGGCACGTTCGTCGCCGAGCCGCTGGAGCGCGGTTTCGGCCTGACGCTGGGCAACGCGCTGCGGCGCGTCCTGCTGTCGTCGCTGCAGGGCGCGGCGGTGACGTCGATCCGCATCGAGAACGTGCTCCACGAGTTCAGCAGCCTGGCGGGCGTCCGCGAGGACGTGACGGACATGGTCCTGAACGTGAAGCAGATCGCGATCCGCATGCAGGGCGAGGGCCCGAAGCGGCTGCAGCTGTCGGCGACGGGTCCGGCCGAGGTCAAGGCGGGCGACATCGCGGTGTCGGGCGACATCGAGATCATGAACCCCGAGCTGGTGATCTGCCATCTCGACGAGGGCGCCACGCTCAACATGGAGCTGACCGCCGACACGGGTAAGGGCTATGTCCCCGCGACCGCGAACCGGCCGGCCGACGCGCCGATCGGGCTGATCCCGGTGGACGCGCTCTACTCGCCGGTGCGGCAGGTGTCGTACAAGGTCGATCCGACGCGCGTCGGCCAGGACCTCGACTACGACAAGCTGACGATCACCGTCGAGACCGACGGCACGGTCAGCCCGGAGGACGCGCTGGGCTATGCGGGCCGCATCCTGCAGGACCAGCTGGCGCTCTTCGTCCAGTTCGACGAGGGGCAGGCGGTGCGCGCATCCGCGCCGATCGGCATCGCGGTGCCGTCGGCCGGCGTGCCGGAGGTCGCCGGCGACACGGCGCAGATCAACCGCTATCTGCTCAAGAAGGTGGACGAGCTGGAGCTGTCCGTGCGCTCGGCCAACTGCCTGAAGAACGACAACATCATCTACATCGGCGACCTGGTCGGCAAGACCGAGGCCGAGATGCTGCGCACGCCGAACTTCGGGCGCAAGTCGTTGAACGAGATCAAGGAAGTGCTGTCGTCGATGGGCCTGCGGCTGGGGATGGAGATCCCGGGCTGGCCGCCGGAGAACATCGAGGAGATGGCCAAGAAGCTCGAACAGGAGATCATGGGCTGAAGCCGCACAGGGCTGACGCTGTCAGCCCCGAGACGGCGCAAGCCTGGACGGCGGGCGGGAGAGGGCCATCGGCCCTATACCGACCCGTCCAACGAGCCCCGGCGAGAGCCGGGGCTTTTTCTTTGGCCTCGCCGATCGGGGCCGCTCGGACGGCGATGCTGCGTAGTGGCTCGTCGTCAGACGCGGCTCACGCTTAGCTCGCCAGCGCCGCCGGGCCGCGCATGGCGTCGGCGAGGGTCCGGATAGCGGGCCGGAGGTCGTCGACGGGGTCGGCCGGCGAACGGGACAGGAGCGCTTCGGCCAGGTCGTTCGCCTGATCGCCGAGCGCCGCCTCGCCGAAGGTCGCGGCGGTGCCCGCGAGTTTGTGGAGGAGTTCCGCCGCTTGCTCGAGGAGCGTCGGGTCGAGGACCTGACGCTCGGCGAGTTCGTCCAGGCGACGGAGCGTCTCCGCCTTTCGCGCGGCGTAGAGCGCGCGCAGCTTGGGGCTGATCAGCGGCTTCGGCGGAGAAGCGGGCGCGGCGGGCTCCGCGGCCGTCGCGGTGACGAAGCGGGTCAGGACGGCCGCCAGGTCGCCGACCTGGACGGGTTTCGCCAGATGCGCCTGCATGCCGGCGGCGAGGCAGGCCTGGACGTCTTCCGCATAGGCGTTGGCGGTGAGCGCCACGATCGGCAGCCGAACGGCGTCGTGACCGGCGAGGCGGAGGCGGCGCGTCGCCTCCAGCCCGTCGAGCCGGGGCATCTGCATGTCCATCAGCACCA
>DASVSW010000024.1:0-2182 GCA_036387895.1 Sphingomonas sp. | reverse complement strand
TAACCTTCCCGAGCGCGAGCGCGAGGGCGGCCGAGGGCTTATAGATGGCGGCGTCAACGCCAGGAGCCCCGTCCATGCGCCGTCTCGCCTTGCTAGCCCTCGCAGCGCTCGCCGCCGGTCCCGCGCCGGGGCAGGGCGCGGGCTCGCCCTTCACCGTCGTCGAGACCGGGCAGTCCTTCCGCCGCCTGCAGGAGGCGGTGGACGCGATCGGCGACCGGGCGGGGACGATCCGCATCGCGCCGGGCCGCCACTACGACTGCGCGGTGCAGGAGCGCGGGCGCGTGGCGTTCGTCGCGGCGCAGGCCGGGACGGCGGTGTTCGAGCGCACCACCTGCGAGGATAAGGCGACGCTGGTGCTCCGCGGCCAGGGCGCGCGCGTCGAGGGGATCGTGTTCAAGAACCTGGAGGTGGCCGACGGCAACGGGGCGGGCATCCGGCTGGAGACGGGCGACCTCGACGTGGTGAACGCCATGTTCCTCGACAGCCAATCGGGCATCCTGTCGGCGGACGATCCGTCCAGCCGGATCACGATCGACCGGACGACCTTCTCCGGGCTGGGCAAGGACCCGACGGGGAACGGCGCGCACGGCATCTACATCGGCGAGTACGCGTCGCTGCGCGTCACCAACTCGCGCTTCGAGCGGGGCACCGGCGGGCATTACCTGAAGAACCGCGCGCCGAAGATCGAGGTGCTCGACTCGTCGTTCGACGACAGTCGCGGCCGGACGACCAACTACATGATCGACCTGTCGAACGGCGCGTCGGGGCGGATCGCGGGCAACGAGTTCGTGGTCGGGCGCGACAAGGACAACTACTCCACGATGATCACCGTGGCGCCGGAGGGCGTGCGCAATTCGTCTGAGGGGCTGGTGGTCGAGAACAACTCGGCGCGGTTGGCGCCCGGCGTCGACTTCAAGACGGTGTTCGTGGGGGCCTGGACCGGCGAGCCGGTGACGGTGCGCGGCAACCGCCTGGGCGCCGGCATCTCCGAACGCGCGCGCCGCTGGATGTGAGGTCAGCCCGCCAGCCGCGAGCCGAGGCGGGCGGCTAGGTATTCCAAGCACGCGACCCGGCGCATGACGCCGTGGTCGGCGATCCGCTCCACGCGGAAGAAGCGGCGCATCGCCGGGTAGTCGAGCTCGATGACGCGGGCGAGGTAATCGGGGTCGAGCAGCCCGCCATGCTCGTCGCCCATCGGCCGCAGGCGGCGCTGGATCGCGTAGCTGGCTTGCCGAAGCGCGATCGGGCGCAGGCGGGTGCGCCATTCGGACAGGCGGTGGCGGAGGCCGGGCGGGCCGGCGAAGTCGTGGCCGTAGGCGGACGGCTGGGCGGCGAGACCGGGATCGATCGCGTTGAGCAGCGCCGCCTCGAAGCGGCCCGCCTGGCGCAGCGCCGCGGGCAGCGTCGCCGACTCGAGGACGACGCGGTGGTCGAGGAACGGCATGAGATAGGGGCTGAGCCGGCTTTCGAGGCTGATCTCGCGGCCGAACAGCGCGCGGCATCGGAAGCGGGGATAGAGCTGCTCGACGACCGCGCGCGGCAGCGGGCCGCGGTCACCTGGCCGTTCCAGCGCCGCCAGCATCTTGTCGCGGACGCGCTCGACGAAGGCGCGCGGGTCGAACAGCGCGGTCGCGTCCGTCGCCACGAAGCGAGCGAAGAAGGCGCGCGCCACCGCCTCGGCGGTGAAGGGGCGGTCGGCGAGGTAGAAGAAGTCGCGGAACACCTCGCCGGCGCCGCCCGACGCCACGGGCAGCCCGCCGGCGTGACGCGCGTCGCGCGCGGCCAGGTTGCCGCCGTTGTCGAAGATGTTGCCGAAGTTCGGGAGCGCGTCGTTCTCGTGGAAGTTGCGCAGGACCATGTCCGGAAAAGCGTCGGGATCGATGGACGCGGCCTGCTTGTCGGTCCAGGCGACAGGGAAGCCCTGGGCCTCGCCGATCGCGCGGGCGATCCGGACGTCGTCGGAGCCGGGCGGGCCGTAGACGTAGACGAGCGGCTCGGCCGGCGTGCGCCGGAGGCAGGCGAGCAGCAGCCGCGAATCGAGGCCGCCCGACAAGGGGCAGTGGACGCGGGCGACGCCGTCGAGATGCGCCCCGATCACCGCGTCGAGCGCCGCGCGGTGGCGCTCGATCCGTTCGGGCAGCGGCTGCGCGTCGGGCCGGTCGGCCAGCGGCTTCGACAGGGG
>DASVSW010000023.1:0-5281 GCA_036387895.1 Sphingomonas sp. | reverse complement strand
CGCTGATCAGCATGCAGGGGCAGGTGATCGGCATCAACTCGGCGATCATCGCGCCCAGCGGCGGCAATGTGGGCATCGGGCTCGCGGTCCCGTCGAACACCGCGCGCCAGGTGATGGAAGCGATCGTCGGCGGAACGCGTTGAGCGGGCGTCCATCATGGAGGCCGCATGTTCTTCCTCTTCTCCCGCAAGCTGGGCTGCGTCGGCTCGCTGCTCGTGTCGGCGGCGCTGACGCTGCTCGTGCTCTTTCTGCTGGGCTGGCTTTGACATGAAGCGCGAGTGGCGGGCCGCGGCGCTGGCGTTCGCGCTGGCGACGGCGGCATGCGGCGGGCCGGCGGCGGAGCGGCCGGCCGAGGTGACCGACGAGGACCGCGCGATCGGCGCGGAGCAGCACCCGCGCCTCCTGGCGGAGTTCGGCGGCGCTTATGCGGGACGGCAAGCGCGCTACGTCGCGGCTGTCGGCGGGCGCATCGCGGACGCCGCGGGGCTGGAAGGACGTTGCGTGTTCACGCTGGTGAACAGCGACGTCGTCAACGCCTTCGCGGTGCCGGGCTGCTACATCTACGTCACGCGCGGGCTGCTGGCGCTGGTGGGCAGCGAGGCGGAGCTGGCGTCGGTGCTGGGGCACGAGCTGGGCCATATCGTCGGGCGGCACTCGCAGCGGCAGCAGCGGCGGTCGGTGTGGCGCAACCTCGGCGTGGCGGCGGTCAGCCTGACGGGCTCGGAGCGGCTGACGCGGCTGGCGGGTCAGGCGGCGCAGTTCTTCGGGCTGCGCTACTCGCGCAAGCAGGAATACGAGTCGGACGATCTCGGGCTGCGCTACCTGCGCGACGCCGGGTACGACCCGTACGCCGCCGCCGACATGCTGGACGCGCTGGGACGGCAGGAGCGGTTCACGGCGCGGGCGGGCGGGTTGGACGAGGCGCGCTCGATCCCCGAATGGGCGTCGAGCCATCCGCTCGCGGGCAGCCGCGTCGAACGCGCGGCGGCGGCGGCGCGGGAGACGGGGCTGTCGGACGATCAGCTCTCCGAGCGGTCGGAGCCCTACCTGCGCGAGGTCGACGGGCTGCTGTTCGGCGATGATCCGGAGCAAGGCTTCGTCCTCGGCCGCCGCTTCGCGCATCCGGTGCTGCGCATCGCGTTCGACGCGCCGCCCGGCTTCACGCTGACCAACAGCCCGCGCTCGATCCTGCTCACCGGGCCGGACGGCGTGCGCGGCGAGTTCGGCGGCGGAGCGATCCCGGACGGCGGGCTGGATCGGTACGCGCAGGCGCTGGCGTCGCACATCGCCGGCCGCACGGGCGGCGTCGGCGCCCGCTCGGAGCGCCGCACGGTGAACGGGCTGCCTGCCGCCCTGCTTCGCCTGCGCGTCCAGGGCCCGCAAGGCGAGGTGCCGGTGACGATCGCCGCCTACGACATCGGCGGTGGCCAGGCTTACCACTTCCTGACGCTCGCCCCGCCAGGCGCAGGCGCAGGCGCCGCGGCCGCGCTGGACGCGTTGTTCGGGTCGTTCCGGATCCTGCCCGCCGCCCAGGCGGCGCGGCTGCGCCCGCGGGTGGTGCGGACGGTGACCGTCGAGCCGGGCGCGACGGTCGCCACAATGGCCGAGCGCATGGCGGGCGGGAACGGGCGCGACCTGTTCCTGCTGATCAACGGCCGCGGCGCCGACCAGCCGCTCCGTCCGGGCGAGCGGGTGAAGATCGTCGCTTACGCCGGATCGTGAGACGGTGGCGCGCCCGGCAGGGCTCGAACCTGCAACTTAGCGCTTAGAAGGCGCTTGCTCTATCCAGTTGAACTACGGGCGCGTAGGCGGCCACGTAGCGCAGATTGCGCGAGGGCGGAACCGGCATCATAACGGCCGCCATGGACCAGGGGGAAGGGCGCGCGGTCGCCGCGCGGGAGATCGCGGCGGGCAGGTTCCGCTATTTCGATTTCGTGATGGCGGCGTTCGTCGCGATCCTGCTGCTGTCGAACGTGCTGGGCGCCGGCAAGGTGGCCGAGGTCGTGCTGCCCGGCGTAGGGCCCTGGCCGTTCGGGGCGGGCATCCTGTTCTTCCCCTTGAGCTACATCATCGGCGACGTGCTGACCGAGGTGTACGGCTACGCCCGGGCGCGGCGCGTCATCTGGGCGGGGTTCATCGCCACCGCGTTCATGGCGTTCATGTCCTGGGTCGTGGTGGCGCTGCCGCCCGCGCCCAGCTGGACCAACCAGGGCGCGTACGAGACCGTGTTCGGCCAGGTGCCGCGCATCGTGTTCGCGAGCATGGTCGCCTTCTGGGCGGGCGAGTTCGTCAACGCCTACGTGCTCGCGCGGATGAAGGTTTGGACGGGCGGCAAGCACCTGTGGACCCGCACCATCGGATCGACCGTGGTGGGGCAGGGGGTCGACAGCCTGCTCTTCTACCCGCTCGCCTTCTGGGGCGCGGAAGGGTGGACGACCGACCTGGTCGTCACCGTGCTGTTCACGCAATGGGCGCTGAAGGTCGGCTGGGAGGTGCTGCTGACGCCGGTCACCTACCTCGTCGTCGGCTGGCTGAAGCGCGCGGAGGGCGTGGACGTGTTCGACGAGGGGACCGACTTCACGCCCTTCCGCGTCAGGGCCTAGGCGACGGCCTCCAGCAACCCTTCGAACAGGCGCGCGCCGTCGGTGCAGCCGTGCGCGGGTTCCACGACGCGCTCGGGGTGAGGCATGAGCCCTAGCACGTTGCCGCGCTCGTTGAGGATGCCGGCGATGTGGCGCGCCGAGCCGTTGACGGGCGCCGTGTAGCGGAAGGCGACGCGGCCTTCGCCTTCCAGCCGGTCGAGCGTGTCGTCGTCCGCGAAGTAGTTGCCGTCGTGGTGCGCGACGGGGAAGACCACGCGCTCGCCGGGACGATAGCGGCGGGTGAACACCGTGGCGGCGTTCGCGACCTCCAGCTCGACGTCGCGGCAGACGAAGTGGAGCTCGGCGTTGCGCATCAGCGCGCCCGGCAGCAGCCCCGCCTCGGTCAGCACCTGGAAGCCGTTGCAGACGCCGAGCACCGGCATGCCCTTCGCCGCCGCGTCGGCGACCGCGCGCATCACCGGCGAGCGCGCCGCGACCGCGCCCGAGCGGAGGTAATCGCCGTAGGAGAAGCCGCCCGGCACCGCGACCACCCCGGTGCCGGCCGGGAGCTCGGTCTCGGCGTGCCACACCATATGCGGCTTGTGGCCGGTGGCGCGCTCCAGCGCGACCGCCAGGTCCCGGTCGCAGTTCGAGCCGGGGAAGACGATCACGGCGCCAGTCATGCGCGTTCCACCCGGTAGTTCTCGATGACGGTGTTGGCGAGGAGCTGGCGGCACATGCGGTCCACCGCGTCGTCGTCCGTCCCGTCAGCCACGTCGAGCTCGATGACCTTGCCGACGCGGGCGTCGTTCACGCCCTCGAAGCCGAGCGAGCCCAGCGCGTGCTGGATAGCGCGGCCCTGCGGATCGAGGACGCCGGGCTTCAGGGTGACGATGATCTTCAGCTTCATGGTTGCGGCTCCGAACGCGACGCCTGGTTCCTTAGCGGGAGAGTTTGCGGATGACGACCTGGGTTCCGACGATCAGCTGGAACTTCACGGGATGACGGGCGGCGAACTCGTTGACCGCGCGGACGACGCCGTCGCCCCACCATTGGCCGAGCGAGTAATCATCGGCGCAGATCAGCCCGCCGGGCTTCACCAATCGGAACGCCTGCTCCAGGTCGGCGGAGCAGCCTTCATGGCTGTGGTCGCCGTCGATGTAGACGAAGTCGAGGCTGTCGGCCGGGAAGCCGGATAGCACCTCGCTGGAAGGGCCGCGATGGATCCGGACGCGGCCGGCATCGACCTCGGTCGCGAAAGAACCGACGACCGCGTCGTGCATGGCGTTCATCTCCGCCTGGGTCACGCGGCCGGCGCCGTACCACGACGCTTCGCGGCCAGGCGCGTCCGAAACGCGCCAGGGGTCGACGAGGTGGAGCGTCGTCGGCCGGGCGACGTTCAGGATGCGGCGCGAGAACTGGCCCTTCCAGACGCCGACCTCCATCCCCAGCGCTCCTCTGGGCAGGAGCGCCAGCACCGTGGCGCGGGCGTCGATGACAGCCGAGTCGGCCAAATCCTGTCTCCCGATGACCGGCTATCCGGAACGGCGCCGGCGCGTCCGAGTCGGCGGACGAACCGTTGCGCAAACGTAAACCCTGCTCGGCAATCGCAGCGCAAGCCGGGCGGGTTATCCCAGCGTGTCCGAGTCGCGCCGGGGACGCGCGGCGGCGGATCCAGGGAGGTTCCAAATGGCTCTATTCGCCATGGCGATGTTCATCGGGTTGTTCGTGTTCGGCAACCAGTTCTTCGGCTGGGCCGATCCCGGCGGCAAGATCCAGCTGTCGCTGTTCAGCGCCTTCGTGTTCGGGATGATCAGCGGGTACAAAGCCAAGAACTGACGGTCATTTGCCGCGCTTCTTGCGATGGGTGTCGAGGTCGAGCACCGGGTTGTCGCCGCCTTCGGGCAGCAGCCCGAGCCGCCGCGCGACCTCCTGATACGCCTCGACCTCGCCGCCCAGGTCGCGGCGGAAGCGGTCCTTGTCGAGCTTCTCGTTGGTGGTCATGTCCCACAGGCGGCAGCCGTCGGGGCTGATCTCGTCGGCGAGGATCACCCGGCTGTATTCATTTTCCCAAAGCCGGCCGAACTCGAGCTTGAAGTCGACGAGGCGGATTCCGATGCCGGCGAAGAGGCCGCACAGGAAGTCGTTCACACGGACGGCCATGTCGGCGATGTCGTTCATCTCCTCCTGCGCGGCCCAGCCGAAGCAGGCGATATGCTCGTCGGCGATCATCGGATCGCCGAGCGCATCGTCCTTGTAGCAATATTCGATGATCGTTCGCGGGAGCTGGGTGCCCTCCTCGATCCCGAGCCGGGTTGCGAGCGTTCCGGCGGCGACGTTGCGGACCACCACCTCGATCGGAATGATCTCCACCTGGCGGATCAGCTGCTCGCGCATGTTGAGCCGGCGCATGAAGTGGGTCGGGATTCCGATCGTCCCGAGCAGGGTGAAGATATGCTCGGAAATGCGGTTGTTGAGGACGCCCTTGCCGCTGATCGTGCCCCGCTTCTGGGCGTTGAAGGCGGTCGCGTCGTCCTTGAAATATTGGATGAGCGTGCCCGGCTCCGGGCCCTCGTAGAGGATCTTGGCCTTGCCTTCGTAGATCTGGCGGCGGCGGGACATATTGCGGGCGTCTCCGGCTTCTCGATAGGGCGAGGGCACGAGCGATGCGCTGGTGGGCGCGCCCGCCGGGCCTTCGG
>DASVSW010000022.1:0-1985 GCA_036387895.1 Sphingomonas sp. | reverse complement strand
CAGCGACCCCCGCCCGCGACGCCGTCGTGGATGGCCTGTTCGCGCCGGATAAGCAGCAGGTCGCCGTCGCCGTCGGTGATGAGCTCAGGATAGCGTGCGACAAGCGCCTGCATCCTGTCCTCGCTCTCGGGCGCGGACGGGGCCATGCGGCGGAGTCCGCCGTCGGCGTCGACCATGTAGAGCAGCCCTTGGGCCAATCGCCTCTCCCGCGCTCCGCTATCGCGTCTATACCGCGTGCCCGTCGGCGTCCCGCAGCACCTCGCGCCGCCCGACATGGTCCGGCCTCCCCACGATGCCGTCCTTCTCCATCCGCTCGATCAGGCGGGCCGCGGAGTTGTAGCCGATGCGGAGTTGGCGCTGGAGCCAGGAGGTGGACGCCTTGCGGCTCTCGCAGACGAGCTGGATCGCGGCGCGGTACTGCTGGTCCTCGGCGGAGTCGGGGCCGGTGGGCGCGCCCTCCAGCTCGTATTTCTCCTCGGGCTCTTCGGTGACCGACGAGATGTAGTCGGGGGCGCCCTGGCCGCGCCAGAACTCGGCGACGCGGTGGACCTCGTCGTCCGACACGAAGGGGCCGTGGACGCGCACGATGCCGCGGCCGCCGGGCATGTAGAGCATGTCGCCTTTGCCGAGCAGCTGTTCGGCGCCCTGTTCCCCCAGGATCGTGCGGCTGTCGATCTTGGACGTGACGTGGAAGGAGATGCGCGTCGGCAGGTTCGCCTTGATGACGCCGGTGATGACGTCGACCGACGGGCGCTGCGTCGCCATGATGAGGTGGATGCCCGCGGCGCGCGCCTTTTGCGCGAGGCGCTGGATGAGGAACTCGACCTCCTTGCCCGCGGTCATCATTAGGTCGGCGAGCTCGTCGACGATGATCACGATCTGCGGCAGCACGTCGTATTCGAGCTTCTCCTCCTCGTAGATCGGCTGGCCGGTGTCGGGGTTGTAGCCGGTCTGCACCTTGCGCCCGAGCGGCTGGCCCTTGGCCTTGGCGGCGCGGACCTTGTCGTTGAAGCTCGCCAGAGAGCGCACGCCGACCGACGACATCTGGCGGTAGCGGTCCTCCATCGTCTCCACGGCCCATTTCAGCGCGCGGACGGCCTTGGCGGGGTCGGTGACGACGGGCGACAGGAGATGCGGGATGTCGTCATACGCCGACAACTCCAGCATCTTGGGGTCGATCATGATCAACCGGCACTGATCGGGCGTCAGCCGGTAGAGGAGCGACAGGATCATGCCGTTCAGGCCGACCGACTTGCCCGAGCCGGTGGTGCCCGCGACGAGGAGGTGGGGCATGGGGGCCAAGTCGGCGATGACCGGGTCGCCCGCGATGTTCTTGCCCAGGATGATGGGGAGCGACGCGCCCTGGTCCTCGAAGGCCTGGGACGAGGCGAGCTCGTGGAACGACACCGCCTCGCGCTTCGGGTTCGGGAGCTCGATGCCGATCACGGTGCGGCCGGGGATGGTCGCGACGCGCGCGGAGATCGCGCTCATGTTGCGCGCGATGTCGTCGGCGAGCTGAATGACGCGGTTCGCCTTGATGCCGGCGGCGGGCTCCAGCTCGTACATGGTGACGACGGGGCCGGGGCGGACCTCGACGATGCGGCCCTTGACGTGGAAGTCGTCGAGCACGCTTTCGAGGAGGCGCGCGTTCCGCTCCAGCGCCGCCCGGTCGATCGCGCCCTTGGGCGCCGGCGGAGCGGGGGTGAGGAGGTCGATGCCGGGCAGCTTGTAGGTGTCGCGCAGATCCAGCTGCTGCTGGCGCGGACGCACCGTAGGCGCTTGCGCCGCGGCGGACGACGCGCCGCGCTCGGCGATGACGGGGGCGGGGCGGTCCTCGACCGCGACCTCGGCGCGGGGGTTCGCCTTGGAGGTGATCGCGCGGCGGGTGAGCTCGATCGGCTCCTCCTCGTCCTCCAGCGCGTCGTCGTAGGCGGCGACCTTGGACCGGCGGCCCAGAGTAGAGCGTCGGGGCGCCGAGCGGCGGG
>DASVSW010000021.1:0-4815 GCA_036387895.1 Sphingomonas sp. | reverse complement strand
CAGGGCCGCAGCGCCACGTCGTCGCCGTCGCCCAGCTCCTCGTCGTCGACGTCGTCCTCGTCGAAATCGTCTTGGAGGTCGTCCTCCTCCATGTCGTCCTCGTCCATGTCGACGTCGTCGTCGGTCGTGCCGACCTCGTCGTCCTCCATGTCGAGTTCGTCGATCGGCTCGTCCTCGGTGTCCTCGTCGCCGATGTCGGGGTTCAGGTCGAGCAGGATGGTGCCGTCGGTCGGCCCGTCGCCGGTGACCTCCAATATCTCGGCGCGCTGGCTCTCGTCATAGCCTTCGTCGTCGAAATTCTCGTCGCCCGATCCCGCTCCGGGCATGCGGCTTCCAGCCATGTCGATCTCCCTCGAGCGGATCACGCTCCGCACCCGGTCGAACCCCGGCGAGGGGAGGGCGGTTCCACAGAAGGTCGGGCCGGCCTGTTCGGCCGCGGAGCGCGCGCCTATATGCGCGTCACCCCACTGTAACCGGACCGCTATCCCATGCTCGACACGCCGCTGGCCCAGGTGCCGACGCTTTCCCTCCATCAGCAAGCAAGCGACCCGCAGGGCTTCGCCGACCGGCTTGGGGCTTCGTTCCGGCGCTTCGGCTTCGCGATCGTCGCCGACCACGGCATCCCCGACGACCTGGTCCGCCAAGCCTGGAGCCGGACGGAGGCGTTCTTCGCGCTGCCCGACGCCGAGAAGCGCGCCCATCACGTCCCCGGCGGCGGGGGCGCGCGCGGCTACACGCCGTTCAAGACCGAGATCGCCAAGGGCGCGGACGTCGTGGACCTCAAGGAGTTCTGGCACGTCGGCCGCGAGCTGCCCGAGGGGCACCCGTACGCCGCGACCATGGCGCCCAACATCTGGCCCGAGCGGCCCGAAGGGTTCCGCGACACCTTCCTCCGGCTCTTCTCCGCGTTCGACACCGCCGGCGACCGCATCCTGTCGGGCATCGCGCGGGACCTGGGGCTGCCCGACCGCTGGTTCGACCCGGCGGTGAAGGACGGCAACTCGGTGCTCCGACTGCTCCACTACCCGCCCATCCCGGCCGACGCGGAAGGGGTCAGGGCGGGGGCGCATGAGGACATCAACCTCATCACGCTGCTCCTCGGCGCGGAAGAAGCCGGGCTCGAGCTCCTCGACCGCGACTCCGGCCGCTGGCTCCAGGTCAAGCCGCCCGAGGGCGCGCTGGTGGTCAATGTCGGCGACATGCTCCAGCGGCTGACCAATCACGTCCTGCCGTCGACGACGCACCGCGTGGTCAACCCTCCCCCTGAGCGCCGGGGCCATTCGCGCTACTCCATGCCTTTCTTCCTCCACCCCGCGCCCGATTTCCTGATCGAGTCGCTGCCGCAGACGGTGACGGCCGAGAACCCGAACCGCTATCCGGAGCCGATCACGGCGCACGACTATCTTCACCAGCGGCTGGTCGAGATCGGGCTGATCAAGAAGTAGCGGATGGCGGGACGGGTCCGGCGGAAGCTCGGCCTCGTCCAGGCCGACGAGCTGGCGGCGCGCGAGGTCGCGCCGCTGGTATGCGCGCTGTGCGGCCGGCCGCTTGGCGCCAAGGTCGAGTGGCACCATCTGGTCCCGAAATCGGAGGGCGGACGCGAGACCGCGCCCGTCCACCCCATCTGCCACCGAACCATCCACGCGCTCCTGTCGAACAAGGAGCTGGCGGGCGAGTACGCCGATCTGGACGCGTTGCGGGCGCAGCCGGACGTGGCGCGGTACCTGCGCTGGATCGCCGACAAGCCGCCCGACTTCCACGCGCCGACGCGGCGGGGGCGCGGCGACGCCTGAGCCGAAGTTGACGACCTTGAACCGACCACGCGTGCTTTTCCGTCACCTTCCGAAGTTTCCGCCGCCATACTTCTCGGGCTTGAGCAGGCGGAGCGACTCGGCGACCGATCGGTCGGAGCGGGCGGGCGCGTTCCGGTGCTCGGCGGCCCGTACCGCGTCGCGATGCGTCAACGCCGCGTCCCACGCCGCCGCGAACGCCTCAGTCCGGGGGTGCTCGCGTAAGGTGTAGGCGGACTGGCGCGACATCCCCGCCTCGCGGGCCGCGACCGAGATCCTGCCCGTCTCCGCCAACGCGAACAGGAAGCGGTACTGGCGCAGCTCGGTCCAGCCGTCGTGGCGGGCGCTGAGCGTCACGGGGCGGTAGTCGGCGATGAAGGCGGGGGTGGCTTCGCGCATCGGGCGGCTCCTGTCGGGTGGGAGGAGCCGAACCAGCTATAAGCGCGGGCGCGTGTAGGACAGCGCTTTCTCGCGACGGGGCGGTTGACGGGAACATGCGCCGGTGATGTTATGTTGTGACCAGAACGAACGAGGAGAGGTCATCATGCGTCGACGTCGCGCTCCGGCCCTGGCCCTGGACCATCGCCCGATGGGGGAGCTCAACATCACGCCGCTGATCGACGTGATGCTGGTGCTGCTCGTGATGTTCATCCTGGCGGTGCCGGCGATCACGCATCGGGTGCCGATCGACCTGCCGCAGCCGGGCGAGGTCGCGCCGGCGGAGCGGGTGGAGCACCGGCTGGAGCTGCTGGCCGACGGGAGCGTGCGGCTGGACGGGCGGGCCGCGGGCGGCGAGGCGCTGTCGGCGCGGCTGCGGGCGCTGGCGGCGGACCCGGCGGCGCTGGTCGTATTCCGCGCGGACGGGGCGACGCGTTACGAGCGGGCGGACGAGCTCTTGGCCGAGGTCAAGCGGGCGGGGGTGACGCGGCTGGGGTTCGAGGGGCTGGCGGAGTTCACGCGGTAGCGATGATGTTCCCTCTACCGTCGTCCCGAACTCGTTTGACGTTCGTGCCGCTGGAGCATGTAAGCCCCTATCGTGCTCCCGCGCAGGCGGGAGCCCAGAGCGACATGCGTTGCGCCTCGCGCTCTGGGTCCCCGCCTGCGCGGGGACACAGGCAAGTAGATGCCCGATAGGCACAAACGCCAACTCGTTTCAGGATCCGGGGTAGCGATGCACGACCGACGGTGGTCGTGCGCACCGCGATGGATGCTGAAACGAGTTCAGCATGACGGATAAGGAAAGAGGGCTCACTGTCGCTCCAGCACGGCGATTTCGCGGCTCTTGACCATCCAGAAGGCGGCGAAGACCCAGACGCCCGCGGACTCGACGAAGAAGAGCGCGACCGGTTCGTCGGGCCGGGGCAGCAGCCGGTGGACCGCCCAGACGGCGGCCGGGAGCAGCACCATGAGCGCGCCGAGGCAGCGATAGGTCGCGCGGAAGCGCGCGGCGCGGGCCTCGTCGCGCATCAGCTCGAGCGTGTCGCCCGATCGGAACAGGCAGACATAGGCGATGAGGAGGAAGAAGCCGATCGCGGCGGCGTAGTGGACCGCGCCCGTGACAGTGTCGACCGAGTGCCGGGGCCAGTCCATCGGCGCCAGCGCCGTCACGACCGCGAGCAGCCCCGCCCCGTCGAGCGCCCGGTCCTCCGCGGTCGAATAACCGCGGTACAGGAACAGGAACGCCCCGATCGCCCAGAGCGCGCCCACGAACACGTCGCGCATCCGCCCGCCGTCCGCATGGTAATAGGCCGACAACGACCCCTCCAGCCCGCCGCCGACCCACAGGATCGCCGGCAACGCGAAGGCGAGCGCCGCCATCCCGCGACGGAGCATGAAGTAGCTGGCGGCGATGTTGGCGAGCACGCCGTTATCTCGGTCCGGCGAGGCGGGGGCGTGCGGCCGGGCGAGGGAGGCGCAGACGTCTTCGGGGGTCATGTGCCCAGAGCCATGGGCGCGCTCTCGATGAGCCTCAAGCCGCCTTGGTCTTGCGGACCATCGTCTGATCGCCGCGGCCGGCGAGGAGGCCGGCGATGGAGATGTCCTCGTCCAGCTCGTCCCAGTGAAGGCCGCTGGCGCTGATCGTGACCTGCCGACGCAGCTCGGGCGCGCCGTGGAGGAGGCGGGGGAACCAGGCGAGCGGCACGCCCAGCTCGCGGCCGTCCTCCAGATCGACGTGCATCATGTAGTCGTCGAAACGGACGGCGATGGCCCTAGCCGAAGTGATCATGCCAAGCCTCCTCGATCTCCGCCCGACGCTCCTCCGCCACCTGCGCCAGGTCGGGCGCGTTGAAGCCGTGATTGTAGGCCAGCACCACCTCCGGTTGAAGCCAGAACTTGGCGTCGCTCCCGTCCTTGGTGACATGGACGTGCACCGGCTCGCGCGGATCGCCCTCGTTCGAGAAGAAGTGGAAGCGGTAGCCGTTGTGGCGGAAGACGACTGGCATGTGGTGCTAGACGGCCGCGCGGCCCAGCGCGCCGGCATCGCTCGAGCGGCGGTGCAACGCCTCGGCCGACAGCTCCAACCCGTTCGGCCAGGCGAGCGCGCCCGCCTGTATGTAAGCACTGTCGAAGAAGGCCGTGTTGGCAAGCGGAAGTGTCAGCACCGTGTTGCGCGCGATCAGCTCGGCGGCGGACCAGCGCGCGGTCGCTCCGTCGGAGAAGCAGAGCAGCAGCTCTGTAGGTCCGACGGGTTCCAGGCGGACGAGCTTTATCATCGAGGTTTGCTCCTGGAGTCATTGCTATCGGTAGCAAGTCGACGACGCACCGCCAATTCACGAGCAGCGCGTTCGGATGGCGGAGCACCCACTATTGCACTAGACAGACGACCTTGCGCGGGAGCGAGCCCCGATTATGTTCCTGCTGCCAATCACTACTACGTTTCAAATCTTATCTTCAGCATGGAGGTAGGGCGGGGACGCTACTCCTTCTCGACTGCTGCCTCCCCAATGAGCAGGATTTTAGCAGCTGCTAAGTGAAGAGCATATGCGGCGACGAAGGCAGGCGTAGATCGAGGTGACCGACCTTG
>DASVSW010000020.1:0-4506 GCA_036387895.1 Sphingomonas sp. | reverse complement strand
CATCGGGGCGCGCCGCGCCTTGTTCGCCGCGCGGAAATCCTTGCGCTTGGAGATGATCATCAGCTTCGCGGATGATGCGGCGCCGGCCCGCTCCCCCCCCCGGCCGCCCACAGCGTATCCGGGATGGGCGGCCGGGTGGGGGAGCGGGCCGGCGCCGCATCATCAGCGAAGCTGATGATCATCTCCAAGCGCAAGGATTTCCTCGCGGCGAACAAGGCGCGGCGCGCCCCGATGCCGGGCTTCGTGCTCCTGGTGCGCCCGCGCGGTGACGACTCGGCCGCGATGCGGGTCGGCTTCACCGTCACCAAGAAGATCGGCAACGCCGTCGTCCGCAACCGCATGAAGCGCCGCTTCCGCGCGCTGGCGCGGGAGCTGCTGCCCGAACGCGGCGTGCCGGGCGCGGACCACGTCCTGATCGGCCGCGACGGGGGCGTCGAGCGCCCGTTCGACCTGCTCCGCGCCGAGCTGGTCAAGGCGCTTGGAAAGCTGTCGCGGTGATTGAAACTGCCGTCACCCCGGCCTTGAGCCGGGGTCCCGCTTCTCCTTCCTTTTCCGACTCGCCCCGCCGGCGTCACCCGCAAGCGGACGAGAGAAGAAGCGGGACCCCGGGTCGAGCCCGGGGTGACGAGTTCCGGCCCGCATGACCCGCCTCCTCATCCTCCTCGCGCGCGCCTGGCAGGTCGGACCCTCCGCCGTCCTGCCCCCTACCTGCCGTTACCAGCCCAGCTGTTCCGCCTATGCAATCACCGCGCTCCGCCGCTATGGCGCGGTGAAAGGCGGGTGGCTCGCGGTGAAACGCATCGCGCGCTGCCATCCATGGGGCGGTTTCGGCCCCGACCCGGTTCCTTGAGGCCAGACACTTGAACGAAGACCGTCGCAATTTCGTGCTGTTCGCGGTCATCGCGGCGCTGATCCTGTTCGGCTGGCCGCTGCTGCAGGAGCGCCTGTTCCCGACGGCCCGCCCGCCGGTCACCAAGATCGAGGATGGCCGGCAGACGCCGCTTCCGCAGCCCCAGGCCGATCCCACCGCCGACAGCCCCGCCGCGATCCGCGACCGGCAGATCGTGCTGCGCGAGACGCCCCGCGTCCGCATCGACACGCCCCGGCTCCAGGGGTCCATCAACCTGCGCGGGGCGCGCATCGACGACCTCGTGCTCGTGGACTACAAGGAGTCGATCGCCGCCAAGTCGCCGCCGATCCGGCTGCTCTCGCCCGCGGGTACGCCCGCCGCCTATTTCGCCGGCTTCGGATGGCGCGGCGAGGGCCTGGCCCCGCCCGCGCCCGACGCGCGATGGACCGCCTCCGGCGACGTGCTGGCGCCCGGCCGCCCCGTCACCCTCACCGCCGGCGGCGGGAACGGGCAGCGTTACCTGATCCAGCTGGCGGTCGACGACGGCTACATGTTCACCGTCCGCCAGACCGTCCTCAACGCCGGCCCGCGCGCGGTGTCCGCGGCCGCGACCGGCTTCGTCAACCGCGACGCGCCCGCGACGAACGCGGACACCTGGACGATCCATGTCGGCCCCATGTCCGTTCACGAGAACGCGGCCGATTACGACACCGATTACGACGATCTGGACGAAGGCCAGCAGCGTTTCGCCACGAAGGGCGGATGGCTCGGCTTCTCCGATCTCTACTGGCTGACCGCGCTCGTCCCCGACCAGGGCGGCGCGTTCGACGGCCAATTCCGCGCCGGCGGCGGCAAGACCTATCAGGCCGACTTCACCACCCGCCCCCGCGTCGTCCAGCCGGGCCAGGCGATCACCCAGTCCAGCCGCTTCTTCGCCGGCGCGAAGGAGGTCGAGCTGCTCGACCGCTACACCGACCGCGAGGGCATCTCGAAGTTCGACCGCGCGATCGACTGGGGCTGGTTCCGTGAGATCATGCGGCCGATCTTCGCCTATCTCCACTGGCTGTTCGAACGCGTCGGCAATTTCGGCGTGGCGATCATCCTCCTGACGCTCACCGTCCGCGCGCTCATGTTCCCGATCGCGCAGCGACAGTTCGCCTCCATGGCCCGCATGCGCGCGATCCAGCCCAAGATGAAGGCCATCCAGGACCGCTACAAGGACGACAAGGTCCGGATGCAGCAGGAGGTGATGGCGCTCTACAAGAACGAAAAGGTCAACCCGTTCGCCGGCTGCCTGCCGACGCTGGTCCAGATCCCGGTCTTCTACGCGCTCTACAAGGTCCTGATGCTCGCTATCGAGATGCGCCATCAACCCTTCGTCGCGTGGATCAAGGACCTCTCCGCGCCCGACCCGCTGACGCCGCTCAACCTGTTCGGCCTGCTCGACTTCTCCCCGCCGGCGTTCATCGCGATCGGCGTGGTGCCGATCCTGCTCGGCATCTCGATGTGGTTGCAGTTCAAGCTCAACCCGCAGCCGACCGACCCGGCGCAGCAGCAGGTGTTCGCGATCCTGCCCTGGGTGCTGATGTTCGTCATGGCGCCGTTCGCGGTGGGGCTGCAGGTCTACTGGATCACGTCCAACCTGCTCGGGATCGCGCAACAGAAGTTGCTCTACTCGCGCCATCCCGAACTGAAGACGGCGCCCGCCAAGTGACCGACACAGCGCCAGAGGATCCGTCAGAGGAGCTGATCGAGTCGGCCCGCAAGCTGTTCGCGGGACCGGTGTCGTTCCTGCGCTCCGCCCCGTCGCTCGAGTTCCTTCCCGAGCCCGTAGCGCCGGAGATCGCATTCGCGGGCCGGTCCAATGTCGGCAAGTCGTCGCTGCTGAACGCGCTCACGAACCGCAACGCCTTGGCCCGGACCTCGAACACGCCCGGCCGCACGCAGGAACTCAACTTCTTCGACGTCGGCGACCCGCTCCGCTTCCGCCTCGTCGACATGCCCGGCTACGGCTTCGCCAAGGCGCCGCCGCAGGTGGTCAAGAAGTGGCGCTTCTTGGTCAACGACTTCCTGCGCGGTCGCGCGGTGTTGAAGCGCGCCCTGGTGCTCATCGACGCGCGCCACGGCGTGAAGGACGTCGACCGCGAGATCCTCGACATGCTCGACCGCGCCGCCGTCAGCTACCGGCTCGTCCTGACCAAGGCGGACAAGGTGAAGGCGACCGAGCTGGCCGCCGTCCAGGTCTCGACGGAGGCGGAAGCGCGCAAGCGGCCCGCCGCTCATCCCGACATCATCGCTACCTCTTCCGAAGGTGGCATGGGCGTCGCGGAACTCAGGGCCGCCGTGCTCGACGCGATCGGCTGACGCAGCCGGTCCTGCGCGCTTTCCGCCACACCCGCGATTTTTTCACGCGTGGTCGGAACTTTTCTCGACAAACCGTGAAGACCCCCGCTTGACGGATTCGTGACATGGGAGCAGCGTCGTTCAACAAGGCTTCATCGGCGCGGTGGTAACCACAGCCGTTCGTTGGGGCCCGGCCTTCCCGGGGGGGATGTGAACATGACGATTGCGACTTATGCCGACGTTCTCTGCCCGGACTTCGGGTTCCACACCGGCTGCAACGCTCTGAAAGAGCGCGGCGTCCTCGTCCGCATCGGCACCAATGTCGGTCCGGTCTACGAGGTCGTGGCGATCGAGGGTGAAACCGCATGGGTTCGCGAGCCGCAGACGCACCGCGGCCAGACGCTCGTGGCGGTCAGCCGCCTGCGCCTCGCCGAGCGCTTCGACGAGCGACTCGCCGCCTGAGCCTCCGATCGTCGCCGGGCGGGGACGGACGAAGCGTTAACCGTTCGCGGGCAGGTTCCACCCCTCAGGAGGGATCGATCATGCTCGCCACCGGATACGCCGACATCCTCTGCCCCGGCCTCGAACTCGCGACGGGTTGCGACGCGCCGAAGACGCCGGGCACGCTCGTCCAGCTCGGCGGCAACCGCGGCGCGATCTACGAGATCGTGGCCGTCGTCGACGAGACCGCTTGGGTCCGCGAGCCGGCGACGCACCGCAACGAATCGCTCGTCCCGGTCAGCCGCCTTCGACTGGCCTATCCGGCGTTAGGCTGAGCCCCTCGACCCGCCAGAAGCGGGTGCGGACGCCCTCGACGCCGAAGTCGTTGTCATTGACGATCAGCAGCGACCCGTCCGGCAGGAGGGCGATCCCCTCCAGATCGGGGCCGAGCTCGGGCGCGGCGTCCCCGTCCAGCACCAGCCGCTTCTCCAGCACCGGCAGCGCGAACGCGTCGCCCGCGCTCAGCTCCTCGACGCTCGGCCGCGTCGCGGGATCGAGATGCGTCGGGTCGTTCGCCCGGTCGGCCGAGAGCTCGACGGCGTAGAGCTTGGTCGCCGCCGACGCCCGCTCCAGCACGAGCAGCCGGTCCGGCCCGATCACCGCGAGTTCGCTCACCTTCACGTCCGAACGTTCGACCCGTCCCAGCGCCGCGTCGCGCCGGAAGGCGTCCGGCGCGTCCAGCGGGTACAGCCATTCGGCTTCCACCGCTCCCGTCTCCGCATCGAGACGCCACAGGCGGACATGCCGCCCCCGCCGGTGCGCCTCTGCGTCCGGGTGCGACAACGGGCTCTGGAAGGCGAGAAGGATCGAGC
>DASVSW010000019.1:0-7242 GCA_036387895.1 Sphingomonas sp. | reverse complement strand
GAGGTGAACCACGCGATGGACAATCTGCGCAAAGGCGACACGGTGCGCAGCGTGATCGTGTTCGAATGAGCGCGGCGCAGGAGACGATGACGGGCGTCGTCCCCGTCGGCGACAAGGACCGGCTCGACCTCGATCGTCTCTCGGCGTGGATGCGGGAGAACGTGGAAGGGTTCGAAGGGCCGCTCGACTACGCCAAGTTCGCGGGCGGGCAGTCGAATCCGACCTACCGGCTCGACACGCCGGGGCGCTCCTACGTGCTCCGCCGCAAGCCGTTCGGACCGATCCTGCCGTCGGCGCACGCGGTCGACCGCGAGTATCGCGTAATCGCCGGGCTGCACCCGACGGGGTTCCCGGTCGCGCGGCCCTATGCGCTGTGCGAGGACGCCGACGTCATCGGCTCGGCCTTCTACGTCATGGAGTTCGTGTCGGGCCGGACGATCTGGGACGGCTCCATGCCGGGCCTCTCGCCCGCGGAGCGCACCGCGCACTATCATGCGATGGTCGACACGCTGGCGGCGCTCCACAACACCGACCACGAAGCAGCGGGGCTGGCGGAGTTCGGCAAACCCGGCAACTATTTCGAGCGCCAGGTCGCGCGCTGGACCAAGCAGTACCGCGCCGCCGAGACCGAGCGGATGGAGCCCGTCGAGCGGCTGATCGAGTGGCTGCCGCGCACCATCCCCGAACAGACGCGGACCTCGGTGATCCACGGCGACTACCGCGTCGACAACATGATCTTCGACGCCGCCGGCCCCCGCGTGCTGGCGGTGCTCGACTGGGAGCTGTCGACGCTGGGCGACCCGCTCGCGGATTTCACCTATCTGCTCATCAGTTGGGTAACCGTGCCGGAAGGCCGCTCGGGCGTGATGGGCATCACCGGGCCGGAGACGGGCATCCCGACGCTGGACGAGGTGGTGGCGCGCTACTGCGCCGCGACGGGACGGGACGGGGTGCCGGACCTGAACTGGTATTTCGCCTACAACCTGTTCCGGCTGACCGGCATCATCCAGGGGATCAAGAAGCGCATCCTGGTCGGCACCGCGTCGAGTGCGCGCGCGGAGGAGACGGTCGCGCGGGTCGGCGCGCTGGCGGACGCGGCGTGGGGCTTCGCGGAGAAGGCGGGGGCGTAGCCATTCGTTATCCCAGCGGCAGCTGGGATCGCGTGGTTCGGGCCGGGTGCGCTCTCGGAGAGCGACCCCAGCCTGGGGTTCCCAGCAAAGTAGTACTTTGCTGGGGCCCTTCGCTGGGGTGACGAATAGGAGGGGCGAGGATGAGTTTGTTCGACCTGACCGGCAAGGTCGCCGTCATCACCGGCTCGTCGCGTGGGATCGGCCTGGCCTCCGCGATCGAGCTCGCCCGGCACGGGGCGAAAGTGGTCATCTCCAGCCGCAAGCAGGACGCGTGCGACGCCGCCGCGGCTCGGATCAATGAGGAGTTCGGCGAGGGGAGGGCGATCGCGGTCGCGGCGTCCATCTCCGACAAGGCCGCGCTTCAGCGGCTCGTGGACGAGACGCGTAGCGCGTTCGGGCGCATCGACGTGCTCGTCTGCAACGCGGCGTCCAACCCCTATTACGGCCCTTCAGACGGGATCAGCGACGAGCAGTTCCGCAAGGTCTTGGACAACAACATCCTGTCCAACCACTGGCTGATCGGCATGGTCGCGCCCGAGATGCGCGCGCGGCGCGACGGGTCGATCGTGATCGTGTCGTCGATCGGCGGCCTGCGCGGCTCCACGGTGATCGGGGCCTATTGCGTCAGCAAGGCCGCCGACATGCAGCTCGCGCGCAACCTGGCGCATGAATACGGGCCGGACGGCGTCCGCGTGAACTGCGTCGCGCCCGGCCTGGTCCGCACCGACTTCGCACGCGCGCTCTGGGAGGATCCGGAACGCGAGCGCCGCGCGAACGAGCAGGTCCCGCTCCGCCGCATCGGCGAGCCGCCGGAGATCGCGGGCGCGGTCGTGTACCTGGCTTCGCCGGCGTCGAGCTTCATGACCGGGCAGACGATGGTGGTCGACGGCGGCGCGACGATCTGAGGAGGGGTGGGATGCGGTTCCAGGGCAAGTCGATCATCGTCACGGGCGCAGGGTCGGGCATCGGGCGCGCGGCGGCGCGGCTGTTCGCGGCCGAGGGCGGATCGGTGCTCGTCGCCGACGTGACGGAGGGCGCGGACGAGACCGCCGCGGCCATCACGGGCGAGGGCGGCCGCGCCGTGCCGCTGCGGATGGACGCAGGCTCCGAGCCCGACGTCATCCGCGCGGTCGAACTCGCCGTCGCCGAGTTCGGCGGGCTGGACGTGATGTTTGCCAACGCCGGCATCTCGGGCGGGATGGCCAACGTCTTCGACACCCCCGTCGAGCTCATCGCGGAGGTGCTGCGCGTCAACCTGATCGGCCCGTTCCTGGCCATCAAGCACGCCGCGCCCCGCATCGCGGAGCGGGGCGGCGGCGCTATCGTGCTGACCGCCAGCGTCGCAGGCATCCGCTCGGGCGCGGGCTCGCCCGCCTATTCCGCGAGCAAGGCGGGGGTGATCAACCTGGCGCAGGTCGCGGCGCAGCAGCTCTCCGGCTCCAACGTCCGGGTGAACGCGATCTGCCCCGGCTTGACCGAGACGGGCATGACCAAGCCGACCTTCGACTACGCGCGCGAGGCGGGCAAGATGGACCGCGTCGGCCGCCTCAACCCCTTGCGCCGCGGCGCGCAGCCCGAGGAGCTGGCGCGCGTCGCCCTGTTCCTCGCCTCCGACGACGCGTCTTACGTCAACGGCCAGCCGCTGGCGGTCGACGGCGGGCTGTCGTCGAGCCATCCTGTCACGAAGCAGGAGTACGGCCGCACGGCTGTGTAATCGTGCGTCTTGCCGCCGACGCGCCGGCGCGGCATGCCGCTCGCATGAACAAGGTCGCGACCGCGCTTCTGGTGCTTCCCCTGTGCTCCGCCCAGACCGCGGCGCCGCCCCCTGGTTCGCCGCCGCCCATCATCACGATGCCCGTGATGGACGGACGCGCTGAGCGACATCTCGTGACCTGGAGCGCAGGGCCGATCCTGTGCGCAGGAGAGCCGGTTTCTCCGACGCTGGCGCCGAGCCCGCTGCCGTCGGTCGGCGCGCGCTTCCCCGGTCAGCGGTCGGATCAGGTCGTGCGCCTGAGTTTCGCGATCGGGTCGGACGGGCGGCCGATCGACATAGCGGAGCCGACAGGGTTTCGGACGGTCGACACGCCCGATCTCGGTCCGGCGCTCGCGGCGAGCCGCTTCGCCGCCGGCGCGCCGCGCACCGGATGCGCGATCTGGTTCACGCCGACGCGGAGCGATTTCGCCTCGGCCGACCCGACCGAGCTGATGGGGCTGACGATCCTGCCGACCGGCGGCCGCCTGCCGCCCGACGCTTGGAAGCGGGTCGAGCCCGCCAGCACGACCTGCTCCGATCCGCCGCCCGACGTGCTCGTCCGCGCTTTTCCCGAGTTCAAGAAGATCCCGCAAGCGGCGGGGACGTTCGGCTGGACGATGGTCGGCTTCGACATCAACGCGGCGGGAAAGCCCGTCCGCGCGCGCCGGGTCGCCGGCACGGGCAATGCGGTGCTGGATCGGGAAGCGGCTGCCGCGGTCGAGCGGTCGCGCTTCGAGGCCGGCGCGCGCCAGGGGTGCCTATACCCGTATTGGCGTCGCGGGGAGAACCTCGTCGCCCCCGAGCCGCCGACCGAGGCGTCGCTGCGTCCAGCCGGCGCGACCTGTCCGGAGAAGACGGAGTGGGAGCGCCCGCCCATCTACGCCTTTCCCGACAACTTTCGCCGTCGCCATGTCGAGGGCTGGGCCGTGGTCGGCTACGACGTCGCGCCTTGGGGCGAGATCGGCAACCCGCGCGTCCTCGCCGCGCAGCCGGCCGCGGTCTTCGGCGAGAGCGCGATCCGGGTGCTTCGCGGGGCGGCGAAGAAGGCGTCGCCGCAAGGCTATACGGGGTGCGTCGACCGAGTGCGGTTCGTGGTCGGGCCGACGCCGCGGCCCGACGCCGATCCGAACACGGTCACGCCCCCTGACGCGTCCTGAACCTTATCGTCCGGCGATGGAGACCTCATGCGCAAGGTGAACCTGGCGGAGGCGTTCGCCTCCTTTTCCGACCATTGGAGCCCCAAGGTGGCAGGCGACGTCAACGAGGCGCAGGTGAAGCTCGCGAAGTTCGCGGGCGCCTTCGACTGGCACCATCACGAGCATGAGGACGAGCTGTTCCTGGTCGTCGCGGGCCAGATGCGGATGGGGCTGCGCACGGGCGACATCGACGTCGACCCGGGCGAGTTCATCATCGTGCCCCGCGGCGTCGAGCACCGTCCTGAGGCGCTGACGGACGAGTGCCACGTCCTGATGGTCGAGCCGGCGACGACGCTGAACACCGGCGAGGTGGTCACAGGTCGCACGGTGCGGGAACTCGACCGGATCTAGCTCCGGAGGCGGATCAGCCCTTCCTGCGCGACGCTCGCCACCAGGCGGCCGTCGGACGCGTAGATGCGGCCGCGGTTGAAGCCGCGGGCGTGGCCGCTCCAGGGGCTGTCGGTCGCGTAGAGCAGCCATTCGTCGGCGCGGAACGGCTCGTGGAGCCAGATCGCGTGGTCGAGGCTCGCGGTCTGGAGGTTGTGCGTCATCCAGTTGACGCCGTGCGGCAGCGTGCAGGTGCCGAGCAAGGTCATGTCGGACGCGTAGGCGAGCACCGCCCGATGCATCGCCGCGTCGCCGCCGATCGGCGCGACCAGCCGGAACCACGCCGCCTGGTGCGGCTCGCGCTTCTCCGGCCGGACCCAGGAGCGCGCGTGGACGGGGCGGATCTCGATGGGGCGGGGGCGGAGCATGTGGGGGCGCCACTTCTCCGGGATGTCGTCGATCATCTCCTCGCGGAGCTGGCGCTCGGACTTGAGCTCGTCCGGGCCGGGTACGTCGGGCATCGCGTCCTGATGGTGCAGCCCGTCCTCCGGGGTCTGGAGCGACGCCGTCAGGCTGAGGATCGGCTGGCCGCGTTGCGAGGCGATCACGCGCCGTGTGGCGAAGCTGCGCCCGTCGAAGTCGCGCACGACGCGGTAGACGATGGGGTGCTTCTCGTCGCCCGGCCGCATGAAATAGCAGTGGAGCGAGTGGGCGACCTTGGGCTCCTCGGTCGACCGCTGCGCCGCCTGGAGCGCTTGCGCGATCACCTGCCCCCCGAACACGCGGCCGACGCCGCCCGGCTGGCGTGCGCCCCGGAACAGGTCGGTGTCGATCTCCTCCACGTCGAGCAGGTCGACGAGCGAGGCGACGAGATCGGCGGGCGGGGTGTCGTGCGGGGTGAGGAGGTCCATGATGTTCCTGCTTACCCCTCTCCCGCTTTCGCGGGAGAGGGAGAGACGCGCGCAGCGCGGCGAGGGTGAGGGCCTGTTCTGGTCACGAGCCGCGGTCGGACCCTCACCCTGCTGCTTCGCAGCTGTCCTTCTCCCGCGAAAGCGGGAGAAGGTGGGGCTTCAGTACCCCGCCGCCCGTGCGATCCGATCGGCATGGTAGTTCGCGTCGCCGAACATCTCCGCCAGCACGCGGTGGCGCTTCATGTAGAAGCCGATGTCGTACTCGTCGGTCATGCCGATGCCGCCATGCATCTGGATGCCCTCCTGCACCGACAGCATGGTCGCGGCGGTGGACTGGGCCTTGGCGACGGAGACGAAGCGGTCGGCGTTCTCGTCGCCGCTATCCAGCATCTGCTGCGCCTTGAGCACCGCGGCGCGCGCGACCTCCATCTCGGAATAGAGGTGCGCGGCGCGGTGCTGGAGCGCCTGGTAGCTGCCGATCGGCTGGCCGAACTGCTTGCGCTCCTTCAGGTAGAGCACCGTCATGTCCATCGCGCCGCCGCCGACGCCGAGCAGCTCGGCAGACGCGCCCGTGCGGCCGGCGCGGAGCAGGCGGTTGAGCGGGTCGCGGCCGGCGTCGACCTCGCCGATCACCGCGTCGGCGGTCACCTCGACGTTCTCGAACTCGAGCCTGGCGGCGATCGAGCTGTCGGTCAGCCGCTCCGGCGAGGCGGTCAGCCCGGCCGCGTCACGCTCGACGGCGAATAGCGTCACGCCGGCCTCGTCGGCGTCGGACCCGCCGGTGCGCGCGGCGACGATGAGGAGGTCGGCGACATGCCCGTGGGAGACGAACTGCTTGCGGCCCGTCAGGCGGAAGCCGTTGCCCGACCGCTCGGCGCGCAGCGACACGGCGTCGCCGTGCTTCGCCCGCTCGTCGATCGCGAGCGCCGCCACCGTGTTCCCGGCGACGATGCCGGGATACCAGCGCTCGGCGTGTTTGGTGCCACGGAGCGCCTCGACAGCCGCGACCGCGGTGGACAGGAAGGGGGAGGGCGAAAGGTTGCGCCCGATCTCCTCCAGCACCACGCCCGCCTCGACATGGCCCAAGCCCAGGCCGCCCTGGTCCTCGCCGATCAGGATGCCGGTGAAGCCCATCTCGGCGAACCGCTTCCACAGGTCGCGGGAGAAGCCGGTGGGGTCGTCGGCGTCGCGGAGCTGCCGCAGGTGCGACACGGGCGCGGCGTCGGCTACGAAGTCGCGCGCGGTGTCGCGGAGCATGGTCTGTTCGTCGTTGAGGAAGAGAGGCATCTTAATTTCCTATCTCCCTCTGCCGCTTTCGCGGGAGAGGGTGGCCGAACGTAGCGAGGTCGGGTGAGGGCCTGATCCGGGCACTGCCCTCACCCTGGCGCTTCGCGCCTGTCCCTCTCCCGCGAAAACGGGAGAGGGTTGATCGTTCACACCCCCGGCAGCTCCAGGATGCGCTTGGCGACGATGTTGAGCTGCACCTCACTGGTGCCGCCCTCGATCGAGTTTGCCTTGGTGCGAAGCCACGCGCGGGCGGGAGCACCGCCCTCCGTGCGCTCCGACTCCCACTCCAGCGCGTCGGAGCCGCCCGCCGCCATCATCAGCTCGTGACGCTGCTTGTTCAGCTCGGTGCCGTAATACTTCATCATCGACGGCTGCGCGGGGTGCGCCTTCCCATGCTTGAGCTCGTCGATGAACCGCTCGGACATCGCGCCGAAGGCGTGGGCGCGCACCTCGAACTGCGCGATCTGTGCGCGGAGCAGCGGGTCGGCGAGGCGGCCGTCGTGATCCAGCCCGATCGTGGCGATTGCGCCCGCGATCAACGGGTTTTCGCCCTGTCCCCCCAGGCCCATGCCCGAAATCATCTCGCGCTCGTGCCCGAGCAAGTATTTGGCGACGTCCCAGCCCTGGTTCTCGTCGTG
>DASVSW010000018.1:0-8112 GCA_036387895.1 Sphingomonas sp. | reverse complement strand
GCGGGGGTGGCCCTGTGAAATAGGGGGTAGCCGATCAGGCCGCCAGCGTCACGCTCATCGCGGTGCGCCACTCGCCGTGCGACGGGACGGTGAACACGCCGGGCTTGTCACGATACTCGCCCGCGAAATCCTCCGGGTCCGCATGGCCGTGCCAGGGCTCGACGCAGACGTAACGCGCGCCGGGCAGCGTCCAGACGCCCAGCCGCGGCGCGTCGAACGCGATCTCGAGCTGCGGGCCGTCCGCCGCGCCGTAGCGGACGCGCCGCGAGCGGACCGGGTCCCAGACGAGCGCGTCATGCTCGAACAGATGGTCGGCCAAACGCAGCTCGCGGCCGTCGAGCGGGCTGGCGCGGTCGGCGTCGGTCAGGAAACCGTCGGGCGTGACGCCGCGCAGTAAGCCGGGCTCGTCCTCGCCGAAGAGGATGCGGTGATCGGCGCGCGCGCGATCGAACGGAAGCGGCCAGGCGAAGGCGGGGTGGAAACCGAACTGCGCAGGCAGCGGATCGGCGCCCGGGTTCTCGATGCGGACGTCGGTGCGAAGCGTCAGGCCGTCAAGGCGGAACTCCACCTCCAGCCGGAACGCGAACGGATAGGCGACCCGCGTCTCCTCCGAGTCGGTCAGCGCGAAGACGGCGCGCGTCTCCTCCGCCTCGACGACCTCGAAGATCGAGCGGCGGGCGAAGCCGTGCTTCGCCATCGGGTGTTCGCGCCCGTCGACGCGGATCGCGTCGCCATGGACGCGGCCCACCACGGGGAAGAGCAGCGGCGCACGGCCCCGCCAGAAGGCGGGATCGGCGTCGGTCATCAGCTCGCGGCCGGCCGCGTCCTCAAGGTGGCTCAGCTCCGCGCCGAACGGGTTGATCGCCGCCGACAACAGGCCGTTGCCGATGCGGACCATCTCGCGATCAGCCACGGAGCTGCGCCCCCTGCTTCACGGCGGCGGCGACCACCTTGTCGCTGATCGCCTTCAGATCGGCGTCGGTGAAGCTCTTGTCGCCGGGCTGGAGCACGACCTCGACCGCGACCGACCGCTCGCCGTCCTTCTCGAACAGGTCGAACACGCGCGCGGAGACGATGCTGGCTTTGTCCGCGCCCTTGATCGCGCGGATCAGCGCGTCGGACGCGAGGTCGCCGGGGATCAGGAACGCGAAATCGCGGCGCACCGCCTGCAACGCGGGCGGGGCGTAGCCCGCGCGCATGAAGCCCGTGGCGCGGCGCGGCGGCATCGCGTCGAGGTGGAGCTCGACCGCGGCGACGGGGCCGGCGAGGTCGAACGCCTTCAGCACCGCGGGGTGGAGCATGCCGAAGCGGGCGAGCACCGATTTCGGCCCGAGCCGGAGCGTGCCCGACTGACCGGGATGCCAGACGTCCCCGGCCTCGCCCATCACCTGCAGGTTGTCCACCGGCGCGCCCGCCGCGGCGAGGAGCGCCAGGCCTTCCGTCTTGGCGTCGAACGCGTCGAAGGCGGCGGCCTTACCGTCGCGCCAGCCGCGCTGGCGTCGCTCGCCCGCGAGCACGATCCCCAGCGTCGGGCGCTCGCCGTCGGCGAGGTAGCGGCGGCCGATCTCGAACAGGCGCACCGAACCCGCGCCGTGGCGCAGGTTGCGCGCCGC
Organism: Sphingomonas sp.; assembly: GCA_036387895.1. GTDB lineage: Bacteria > Pseudomonadota > Alphaproteobacteria > Sphingomonadales > Sphingomonadaceae > Sphingomonas. Next base: position 6,499 of record DASVSW010000018.1, on the reverse strand, counting down.
GGCGGAGAGGAGGCCGGGGAGCAAGGACGGGCGCATCGCCTTCAGGTCCTCGCTCAACGGATTGGCCAGCGTCCACGCCGCCCCGCCGAACGCGTCCGCCTCGGCCTGCGACAGGAAGCTCCAGGTCACCGCCTCGTCGAGCCCGCGCGCGGCCGCGGCGCGGCGCACGCGGCGCTCCAGCTTCTGCTCGGGCGTGGCGGTGGGCTTGGCGACGCCGGGCGCGCGCGGGAGCGCCACGGAGGGCACGCTGTCGACGCCCTCGATGCGGATCACCTCCTCGACCAGGTCGGCGGGGCCGTCCACGTCGCGGCGCCAGGTCGGCACCGTCACCGGCCAGCGCCCCTCGATCGTCGAGAAGAGCGCGTCGGTGAAGGCGTCGGCATGGTCGATCGCGCCGACGGTGAAGCCGAGCGACAGGAGGATGCGCGCCTGACGCTCGGGCGCGACCGCCAGCCCGCCCAGGTCGCGGCAGAGATGATGGTCGTAGCTCACCGTCCACTTCTCGACGGGTGGCGCGCCCGAGCGCGTCACGCCGCTCGCCCGGCCGCCGCAGATCTCCAGCACGAGCCGCGTCGCGTGCGCTAGACCGTCGTCGAGGAAGGCGGGATCGACCCCGCGCTCGAAGCGCGCGCGCGCGTCGCTGGTCAGCGCCAGCTTCTGGCCGGTGCGGGCGATGCGCTCGGGCGTGAAATAGGCGCATTCGATCACGACGTCGGTCGTATCCGCGCCGACGCCCGAATGCTCGCCGCCCATGATCCCGCCGATGTCGTGGACCGCCGCTTCGTCGGCGATGACCGTCACCGTCTCGTCCAGCGCATAGCTCTTGCCGTTCAGCGCCACGACCTGCTCGCCCGCGCGCGCACGCCGCGCGACGAGCCCGCCGGTCAGCTTGGCGCGGTCGTAGACGTGCAACGGGCGGCCGAGGTCGAACATGACGTAGTTGGTGATGTCGACCAGCGCCGAGATCGGCTTCTGCCCGATCGCCTGCAGCCGGCGGCGCATCCAGGCCGGCGACTCGCCGTTCGCGACGCCGGCCACGCCCTGCGCGTAAAAGGCGGGGCAGCCCTCGGGATCGTCGGTGCGGACGTCGGGGCCGGGTCCCTCGCCGGGAACATGTTCCACGTGGAACGGCTTGAGCGTCCCCAGCCCCGCCGCCGCCAGGTCGCGCGCGATTCCGCGGACGCCCATGCAGTCCTGGCGGTTGGGGGTGACGGAGACGTCGATCACCGGGTCGGAGAGGCCGGCGTAATCGGGGTACGCCGTCCCCACCGGCGCGTCGGCCGGCAGCTCGATGATGCCGTCGTGATCGTCGCCGAGCTCGAGCTCGCGCGTCGAGCACATCATGCCGTTCGACTCGACCCCGCGGATCGCGGCGACCTTGAGCGTGATGCCGGAGCCGGGGACGTAAGCGCCGGGCGCGCCGAACACGCCGACCATCCCGGCGCGCGCGTTGGGCGCGCCGCACACGACCTGGACGGGGCCCCCATTGTTGTAATCGGCGCCGGCGTCGACCGATAGCACCTGAAGCTTGTCGGCCTGGGGATGGCGCTCGGCCGACAGCACGCGCGCGACGCGGAACGCCCCGAGCTTCGCGCCGGGATCGTCGACGCCCTCCACCTCCAGGCCGATGCGGGTGAGCGTCTCGACGACCTGGTCGACGGTCGCGTCGGTGTCGAGATGCTCGCGGAGCCAGGACAGGGTGAACTTCATGCGCCCACTCCCCCGGACAGCGTGGGCACGTCGAGCGCGCCGAAGCCGTGATGCTTGAGCCAGCGCACATCGCCGTCGAAGAAGGCGCGCAGGTCGTCCATGCCGTATTTCAGCATCGCCAGCCGGTCGACGCCCGTGCCGAAGGCGAAGCCCTGCCACTCGTCGGGGTCGAGCCCGCACGCCTCGATGACGCGGCGGTGGACCATGCCGGAGCCGAGCACCTCCATCCAGCCTTCGGACCCGCCGATCACGCGGCGGCCCTTCTGGACGGTGTAGCCGACATCGACCTCGACCGAGGGCTCGGTGAAGGGGAAGTAGCTGGGCCGCAGCCGCAGCACGACGTCGTCGCGCTCGAAGAAGGCGCGCAGGAACGTCTCCAGCGTCCATTTCAGATGGCCGAGCGTGATGCCGCGGTCGATCACCAGCCCCTCGATCTGGTGGAACATGGGGGTGTGCGTCGCGTCGGAGTCGGAGCGGTAGACGCGGCCGGGCGCGATGATGCGGATCGGCGGCTTCCGCTGCAGCATGGTGCGGATCTGCACGGGGCTGGTATGCGTGCGGAGCAGCATCTTCTTCTCCGAACCGGGCTGGTCGGGGAAGTAAAAAGTGTCGTGCATCGCGCGCGCCGGGTGCGTCTCCGGGATGTTGAGCGCGGAGAAGTTGTGCCAGTCGTCCTCGATCTCCGGCCCCGTCGCGACCGCGAAGCCCAGATCGGCGAAGATCTCGGCGAGCTCGTCCATGACCTGGGACACGGGGTGCACGGTGCCCGCGAGCGGCGCGTCGACCGGCAGCGTCATGTCGACCCGCTCGGCGGCGAGCTTGGCGTCGAGCGCCGCCTGCTCCAGCGTCGCCTTGCGCCCGGTGATGGCGTTGGTGATCGCCTCGCGTAAGCGATGGATGCGCGGGCCTTCGGCCTGGCGCTGCTCGGGGGTCATGCCGCCCAGCGTCTTCAGGAGCTGGGTGACGCTCCCCTGCTTGCCGAGCGCGCCGACGCGGACCGATTCGAGCTTGTCGAGCGTGTCGGCGCCCGCGGTGTCCGCGAGGAGGCGATCGGTCAGGGTTTCGATGTCCATGGTCGCGTCCGTGTCCGATCTTCTTCATCATCCCGGCTTGCGCCAGGGTGGCGAGGGTTTTGCTGGGCCGATAACGAAAGGGGCGCGGGTGGTGAACCACCCGCGCCCCATGTCGCTTCGATAACAGGTCGCCTTAGGCGGCCTGGGGCAGAGCCGCCTTCGCCTGAGCGATGATGGCCGTAAAAGCCGCTTCCTCGTTCATCGCGATGTCGGCCAGGACCTTCCGGTCGAGCTCGACGCCCGCCAGCTTCAGCCCGTGCATGAACTGCGAGTAGGTGAGGCCCTCGGCCCGCACGCCCGCGTTGATGCGCTGGATCCAGAGGCCCCGGAAGGTGCGCTTCTTCACCTTGCGGTCGCGATAGGCGTACTGCCCGGCCTTCTCGACCGCCTGACGGGCGACGCGGATGGTGTTCTTGCGACGGCCCCGATAGCCCTTGGCCTGCTCGAGGATGTTCTTGTGCTTGGCGCGAGTGGTTACGCCCCGCTTGACGCGTGCCATTGATCAGTCCTCCTCAGTTACAGGCCGTAGGGGGCCCAGGCCTTCACCGTCTTGGTGTCGGCGTCGGACAGGACGGTCATGCCGCGGTTCTGGCGGATGTACTTGCCGTTGTGGCTGATGAGGCGGTGGCGCTTGCCGGCGACGCCGTGCTTGAGCTTGCCGGTGGCGGTCATCTTGAACCGCTTCTTGACGCCGCTCTTGGTCTTGAGCTTGGGCATTTTCACTCCTTCGCATGTGAGCGACGAAAAGACGGCCGCGGCAGCCCTTGATGGCCGGGCAGTCCTGATTCCACGTCGCTCGGGAAGCGGGCCGCTTAGCGCCGGGCCGTCCGGATTGCAACGGCGAAGGCGCGCGGGGACAGGGCGAGGGCGTGCGCGACCTAAGCGTTTTGCCGATACCGTTCGGCGGCGCGGCGGAGCAGGACGACGCGGTCGTCGAAGGAGCCGCGCGCGATGATCAACTCGGTGGATGCAGCACGGGGAGCGGCCGGCGCCGCCATGCGATCGGACGCCGCCGACGCGGCGGTCGGCATCATCGCGGCGAGCCGCGCAGGGACCGGCGTCGACACCGCCGCCGTGGCGCAGCGGCTGAACGATCTCGGCCGCCGGAACCCAGCGCTGGCGCAAGAGGCCCGCACCCAGGTCGAGGCGCGGATGACGCCCGTCGAGCGCGGCGAGCTCGCCCGGCGCATGGGCGCGAACGACCGCGCAGGCCTCGCTCGCGCCGGCCCGGACCCCGCGACGCTGGCGCTTGACGTCGGGCAGATGGCGCTGGACGTGGTCGGCATCTTCGACCCCACGCCGATCTCCGACGGGACCAACGCGGTGATCTCGCTGTTCCGGGGCGATTTCGCCGGTGCGGGCATTTCGGCGCTCGGCATCCTCCCGGGCATCGGCGACGCCGCCAAACTGGGCAAGCTCGGCAAATGGGCGGAAACGGTGGCGAACGCCGTCGACCTCGCCGCACGCAACCCCGCCTTCGCCGCCCGGGTCGAGCCCGCGCTGCGCCGCATCGCCGACGCGATCGGCTCCGCGCCGCTCGACAAGCTGCCGGCTTCCGCGCGCGAGACGCTGCAGAGGATCAAGGCGAAGATCGACGGGCTGGCCGCGGCCCGCGCGTCGGCGGGCCTGCGCAACGCGGACGGGTCGCTCAACCTCGCCAACGCGGCCGCGCGCTATGGCGAGGTGATCGGGTCGAACAAGCCCTGGTCCTGGGCGGACGATTTCGGGCCCGCGCGCTTCACCGCGGGCGAGCGCGCGCAGATCCGCGCCGCCGCGATCGAGCGCGGGCTGATCCCCGACGTCGCTATGAAGCCCGGTACGCGCTACCCGGACTTCGCGGGCGCGGGGCTCGTCCGGCGCACCGACCAGCTGCCCGGGAATCTGTGGCACGCGAGCGACAAGGCGCAGTTCGACTATCTCGACGCGCGCATCCCGGGCGGCCGGCCGGAGGGCATGACCTGGCACCACACCGAGACGCCCGGGCGCATGGAGCTGGTCCCGTTCGGGGCGCACAACGTCTACAACCATATCGGCGGGCGATCGCCCGGCCACTGGGCGCACGCGCCGCGCTAGGCTAGGATCAGGCCCATGGTCGACATCGTCCCCGGCACCGCGTCGCCGCCGCCCTCCCCTGAGCGGCTCGCGCATCTCCAGGACTTCTTCGGGCAGCGGTTTCCGGCCGCCTATGTGGATTTCCTGGCCCGCGCGAACGGGGCGAAGCCCGCCCGCAGCGAGGTGACGGGCGGGGGGCGGCCCTTCGTGATCGAGCGCTTCCTGCCCATCCTCGACGACTACAAGTCGGACGAGCGCAACGGCTGGGCGGACGTGGCGGTGGTGTCGAGCCAGCTCGACACCCGGCTCGCGACCGATCCCGACGACACGCGGATCGACGTGGTTCCGATCGCGGCGCTCTTCGCGGGCGACTTCCTGGTCCTTGATTATCGCGGCGCGCGAGGCGAGCCGTCGGTCGGCGTCTGGGACCATGAGGCGTCCGACGACTTCGCGCCGGTGGTGACGCCGGTGGCGGACAGCTTCACGTCGTTCGAGAAGCTGATCGCGGCGCGCTAAGCGGGAACCGCCCGCATCGCCTCCAACACGTCGTCGACGCGCGCCGGGTCGCCGATGGCGAGGACGTGGCCGGGGCTCGACGCGGTCAGCGGGTCGCCGTTCCAGTCGCACATGCGCCCGCCCGCGCCCTCGACCACGGGGACGAGCGCCGCGAAGTCGTGGAGCTGGAGGCCCGATTCGCACACCAGGTCGAGCCAGCCGCTCGCCAGCAGCCCGTAATTATAGCAGTCGCCGCCATAGACCGGCCCCTGCCCCGCCTTGTCGCCGTACACCGCCGCGACGAGCGCCATGTAGTGGGGCACGTCCTCCTCGGCGAAGAGGTGCGGACTGGTGGTGGCGAGCATGGCGCCCTTCAGGTCGGCACAGGCGCGGGTGCGGACGGGGCGGTCGTTGAGCAGCGTCGGCCGCCCGGCGACGCCCAGCCAGCGTTCGCGGGCGATCGGCTGGTCGATGACGCCCAGCACCGGCCAGTCCTCCTGGCATAGTGCCACCAGCGTGCCGAAGATCGGCCGGCCGACAGTGAAGCTGCGCGTCCCGTCGATCGGGTCGAGCACCCAGCGGCGGCCCGTGACGCCCGGCTTCTCGCCATATTCCTCGCCCACCACGCCGTCGCCGGGCGCTTCGGCGTCGAGCAGCCGGCGCATCGCCGCCTCCGCCGCGCGGTCGGCCAGCGTCACGGGAGAGCCGTCCTCCTTCGCCTCGGCGCCGTGTCGCCCACGGAAATAGGGGCGGATCGCGGCGCCCGCCGCGTCCGCCAGGCGGCCGGCGAGCTCGATGTCGGCGGGGGAGACGCGCATGCGCTGCACCTTGGCGGGACCCTGCGCGCGTGGCAAGGACGGCGCGTCCCTTTCGGAGAAGCCCCATGCGCCGCCTCATGCTCGCCGCCGCCCTCGTCGCCTCTCCCGCCGCCGCAGCGCTGGCGCCGGGCGCCAAGGCCCCCGACTTCACCACGCGCGGCGCGATCGCGGGCAAGACGTTCCAGGTGAACCTGGCGCAGCAGCTGAAGCGCGGGCCGGTGGTGCTCTACTTCTTCCCGGCCGCCTTCACCTCGGGCTGCAACGCCGAGGCGCGCGCCTTCGCCGCCAAGGTCGACGCGTTCAAGGCGGCGGGCGCCACCGTGATCGGCATGTCCGCCGATCCGATCGAGC
>DASVSW010000017.1:0-1724 GCA_036387895.1 Sphingomonas sp. | reverse complement strand
CCTACATCGGCTTCGAGGCAGTCTCGACGGCCGGCCAGGAAGCTCGCAACCCGCAGAAAGACATGCCCTTCGGCATCATCGGCTCGCTGGTCGTCTGCACGGTCATCTACATGCTGGTCGCGTCGATCATGACGCTGCTGGTGCCCTACAACCAGCTCAACGTGCCCGACCCCGTGGCCGTGGTGGTCGACAATTTCGGGGCCACCTGGAGCTGGCTCGCCAAGATCATCAAGATCGGCGCGATCATCGGCCTGACCTCGGTGGTGCTGGTGCTGATGTACGCGCAGACGCGCATCTTCTACACCATGGCGCGCGACGGGCTGCTGCCGCGCGTCTTCTCGCGCGTGCATCCCAAGTTCAAGACGCCCTACATCAACACCATCCTGGTGGGCCTGATCACCGCGGTGGCGGCGGGGTTCTTCGACATCAACGTGCTGGGCGACATGACGTCCGTCGGTACGCTGGCGGCGTTCGCGATCGTCTGCCTGTCGGTGATCTACCTCCGTCGGGCGGCGCCCGACCTCCCGCGCGGCTTCTCCGTGCCGCTCTACCCGGTGCTGCCGGTGCTCGGCATCCTATCGTGCCTGTACCTGATCACGACGGTGCCGTGGGACGTGCTGAAGTTCTTCCTGTGGTACATGGCGGGCGGCGTCGCGCTCTACTTCCTGTACGGCGTCCACAACTCCAACCTGCAGCGCGACCAGGAGCAGGACGAAGCGCCCGAGATGGGCGAGTTCCCCGCGCCGGTCGGACGCCAGCCCTAGTCGGCGGCCCGCTTCCTGGACACGAAAAAGGGGCCGGAGCGGCGACGCTCCGGCCCCTTTTCTTTCCGCCGCCGAAGCGGCGCTCAGCCCAGCTTCTCTGCCGCCAGCCGCTTCAGGTCCACCTGCGGCCGCGCGCCGATATGGCTGATGATCTCGGCGGCGCAGATCGCGCCCAGCCGCAGCGAGTCCCGAAGGCTCCGACCCTGCGCTTGGCCGTGGAGGAAGCCCGCCGCGAACAGGTCGCCCGCCCCCGTGGTGTCGACCACGCGCGCGACCGGCTCCGCGCCGACCTCGACCCGCTCGCCGCCCTGGACCGCCATCGCGCCATGCTCGCCGCGCGTGACGACCAACGTTTTGGCCTGCGCCGAAAGCGTCGCGACCGCCGTCTCGAAATCGTCGGTCTCGGCCAGCGCCAGCGCCTCGCCCTCGTTGGCGAACAGGATGTCGATCAGCCCGTCCGCGAGCAGCGCGCGGAAGTCGCCGCCGTGCCGCGAGATGCAGAACACGTCGGACAGGGTGAAGGCGACGCGACGACCGGCGCCGCGTGCGACGTCGATCGCGGCGCGCATCGCGGCGCGCGGCTCCTCCGGGTCCCAGAGATAGCCTTCGAGGTAAAGGATCGCGCTGTCGGCGATCACCGACCGGTCGAGCGCCGCTTCGGGCAGGAACTGGCCCGCGCCGAGGAAGGTGTTCATTGTCCGCTGCCCGTCGGGCGTGACGAAGATCAGGCATCGGCCCGTGGTCGGCTCGCCGGGCCGCACCGGCGTCGCGAAGTCGACGCCCGCCGCGCGGATGTCGTGGGCGAAAACCTGGCCGAGTTGGTCGTCGGCGACCTGTCCGATGAAGCCGGTCCGCCCGCCCAGCGCCGCGATGCCGGCCACGGTGTTCGCGGCCGATCCGCCGGACGCTTCGATTCCGGGCCCCATCTTGGCGTAGAGCGCGTCGGCCTCGGCGGGCGAG
>DASVSW010000016.1:0-5362 GCA_036387895.1 Sphingomonas sp. | reverse complement strand
CGATCCGGCGGGCTGCCACCGGTCCTTGCTGATCGACGCGGCGATGCCCGAAGCGGCCGTCGTCCACCTGTTCGCCTGAGCCGCCGGCCGTGCCGACGCTGGTCGAGATCGACGATCCCGCCGACCCGCGGATCGACGCCTATCGCGACATCCGCGAGCGCGACCTGGTGGGCCGCGCCGGGCTGTTCGTGGCGGAAGGCACGGTCGTGGTCGAGAAGCTGGTCGGAAGCGCGCTCCACCGCCCCCTGTCTCTCCTGATCGCGGCCAAGCGGCTGGACGCGCTGGCTCCCCTCCTCGCGCCGTTGCCCGAGGACGTGCCGGTCTTCGTCGCAGCGCAACCCGTGCTCGACGCCGTCGCCGGCTTCGCCATGCATCGCGGCGTCCTCGCCATCGGTCGCCGCGCCGAGGCCGTCGACGCCGACGATCTGCTCGCCCGCCTGCCCGGCCGCGCCGACGTGCTGCTGCTGTCCGGCATCGCGAACCACGACAACATGGGCGGCATCTTCCGCAACGCGGCCGCGTTCGGGGCGGCCGCCGTGCTGCTCGACGCCGACTGCTGCGATCCGTTCTACCGCAAGGCGATCCGGGTGTCGGTGGGCGCGGCGCTGCTGGTCCCCTCGGCCCGGCTCGCCCGCGGCCAGGACGCGCCGGCGCTGCTGGCGCGCCACGGTTTCGAGGCGGTCGCGCTCAGCCCCGCCGGCGACCGCCGCCTGTCCGACTGGCGTCCGGGTCCGCGCAACGCCGTGCTGCTGGGCGCGGAGGGGCCGGGGCTTTCGCCTGACCTGATCCGGCGGACGCGGAGCGTGCGGATCGACATGGCCGCCGGCTTCGACTCGCTCAACGTCGCGACCACGTCGGGCATCGTCCTCCACCATCTGGCGACGACGCGAGCCCGCGGCGTCGAGGGCGACGCGCCGCCGACGTCCTGACCGTCAGGGCAGCACGATGTGGCCGACGTCCGGGCGCGCCGCGCCTTTCAGCGCCGCCGCGTACACTTCGCCCAGCGCCGCCGGCCCGCGGTGCCGCTCGATGCGGAGCCAGTCGCTCTCCTCGACGAAGCGCGCCATCGCGGCCCGCACGCGGTCGTCGAACGCCGACGCCCCCCACTCGCCTGCGCGCTTGGCGAGCCGGTCGGGCGCGAAGAAGAAGGCGGGCGCGGGACCGGGCAGCGGCTCGCCCGCAGCGGGCGCCCGGGCCTCGTGGTGCGTCGCGCCGACGACGGCGCTGTGGACCAGCCGGTCGCCCAAGCGGCGATGCACGGCCGCGCGCACGCCGGCGTCGCCCGCGATGTCGACGAACGCGACCGGACCGTCGACCTCCGACCGGTCCACCTCGTCGTAGCGCAGGACCTGCGCGTACAGGCCGGTCCGCTCGACGAAGGCGACGTTCCCGCCCGAGGTGAGCGCCACCGCCTTGGCGCCGCGCCGCGCGACCGTCGACGCCAGCCCCAGCGCCGTCCTGCTCGACGCGCTGGAGACGAGGACGGTCGCGTCCGGCGCGATCTCCGCGACGAGGTCGTCCAGGAGGAACGAGGTCGTGAAAAGCGGCTTCAGCAGCGCCGCATGGTCGTCCCCTTCCGTCTCCGGCGCGTCGGCGTAGCGGTTGTACGCCGCCGGCAGCGCGGCGCGGTGCGGGGACGCGTCGGCGTAGCCCCCGCCCGACGGCCGGATGCTGGTCGTGAAATGCGTCGACATGGGCAGGTAGCCGTAGAGGCGTAAGCCCTCCGCGACACCGTCCGCGTTCGAGCGGAGGACGCGCGCGAAGCCCCAGACCGGGATGCGCCCCCAGCCCTCGGGCGCAGGGAAGAAGCGCCAGTAACCGAGCTGGTCGCCCACCACGGCGTAGGTGATGTTGTTCGCGGTGAACGAGAAGCGCTCCACCTCGAGCAGGGCCTCGCCGGGCGCGAGCTCGACGGCGTCGGGCGCCGGGATCGGCCGCAGCTCGGTCCGCGACAGGTCCGCCCTGTCGACCAGGAAATCCCAATGCTCCATCGTCGTCCTCCGAGCTCGGCGCCCCGCCGGTTTGCAACTCGTTGCACCGGGGGTCGCGCCTGTCTATCCTGCCGCGGTTCCAGGCTGAGGGCGAGGGCCATGCGATGACCGACCACGCGACCGACTACCTCGTCATCGGCGCGGGCGCGGTCGGCCTCGCCTTCGCCGACACGCTGCTGACCGAGACGTCCGACGCGACGATCACGATCGTCGACCGCCACGGCAAGCCCGGCGGGCATTGGAACGACGCCTATTCCTTCGTGGCGCTCCACCAGCCGTCCGCCTTCTACGGCGTGAACTCGCTCCAGCTGGGCAGCGGGTTGAAGGATGAGCACGGTCTCAACGCGGGCCTCTACGAGCTCGCGTCCGGGCCGGAGGTGTCGGGCTATTTCGACGCGGTGATGCGCCGCAAGCTGCTCCCCAGCGGGCGCGTCCGTTACCTGCCGATGACCGACCATCTGGGCGACGGCCGGCTGCGCTCGCTGCTCAGCGGCGAGGAGAGCCGGGTCGAGGTGCGGCGCAAGCTGGTGGACGCCACCTGGTACGGCACCACCGTGCCCTCGACGCATAAACCGCGATACGAGGTCGAACCCGGCGTGCGGCTGGTCACGCCCAACGCCCTGCCCCACCTCGCCCGTGCGCCGGAAGGGCCGGCGAGCCGGTACGTGATCGTCGGCGCGGGCAAGACCGCGATGGACGTGGGCGTGTGGCTGCTGACGTCCGGCGTGCCCGCCGACCGCGTCAGCTGGGTCACGCCACGCGACTCGTGGCTGCTCAACCGCCGCAACACCCAGCCCGGTCCCGAATTCTTCCACGACGCGATCGGCGGGCAGGCGGCGTCCTTCGAGGCGTTCGCGCGGTCGGGATCGGTGGACGAGCTGTTCGAGCGGCTGGAGGCCGCGGGCGTGATGCTGCGCATCGACCGGAGCGTCCGGCCCGGCATGTTCCACTACGCCACCATCTCGGAGGGCGAGGTCGAGCTGCTGCGCGGGATCGGGGACGTGATCCGGATGGGGCATGTCCGCGCGATCGGCCGCGACGGCCTGCGCCTCGACGGCGGCGACCGCGCGATGCCGGCCGACGCGCTGTATATCGATTGCACCGCGTCGGCCGTCGAGCGGCGGCCGTCGGTCCCGGTGTTCCAGCCGGGGCGCGTCGTGTGCCAGCTCGTGCGCGCGCCCCAGCCCGCGTTCAGCGCCGCGCTCGTCGCCTATGTCGAGGCGCGCTACGACGACGACGGGACGCGCAACGCCCTTGCCGGCGTCGTGCCCTTCCCCGACCGGCCGGAGGACTATCCGCGCACCGTCCTCGCGAATCTGAGGAACGAGGCGGCTTGGGGCCGCGACCAGGCGCTGAAGGGGTGGATCCGGTCGAGCCGGCTCGACGGGTTCGGCAAAGTCGTCGACGCGGTCCGACCCGATGAGGCCGACAAGCTGGCGGTGCTCGCCCGCCTGCGCGACGCGGCGATGCCGGCGGCCGCCAACCTTCAGCGGCTCGCGGCATAGGGTCTGTACTCGACCTCCGCATAGGCCATCACGGAGCCGTTTCGGGCGCGCAGGTAGGAGCGAGGAGGAGGCGATGCGGCGCATCGTCGACGACGAGCGACGCCCCTGCGCGCCCGAAACGGCCCGCCCCTGCGGGGTCGCCCGGAGTGGGCCAGGGGCGGCGTCGCACGGCTGGCGCGTAGCTTCGGCTACGCGTCTGCGCCGCGCTCCTTACCCCTGGCCCTCTCCGGGCGATGCTGGCCTATGCGGAGGTTGAGTACAGACCCTAGTCCGGATCGGCGTCCAGGACGGCCAGCGCGTCCTCGCAGAGCCGGATCCACAGGAGCTCGACGTCGACCCCGGCCTTCAGGATCAGGTGCTGGAGCCGCTGTTCGCGCCCCTGCTCGGCGTCGGAGAAGGACCGCCGCTCGATGTCGTGATAGGCCTCCAGCTTGCCGCGATGGCGGTCGAGCCGCAGCCGGAGCGCGTCGCGCGAGGCGCCCCCGGCCAGCACGGCCTCCGCGCGCAGCTTGACCAGCAGCTCGTCGCGGATGGCCTTGGGCTCCTGCGGGGTCGCGACCCAGCGGCGCAGCTCGTCGCGTCCTGCGGGCAGAACCTCGTACGCGCGCCGCCGCCCCGGCGCCGCCTCGACCGCCCTTGGGACGACCCAGCCCGCCGCTTCCAGGCGCGACAGCTCGCGGTAGATCTGCTGATGCGTCGCCGGCCAGAAGAAGCCGATCGACCGGTCGAACCGTTTGGCGAGCTCCGCGCCCGAGCAGGACCGTTCGGACAAGGCGGTCAGAAGGGCGTGGGCGAGCGACATGGGAGACGGCGGCTCTGACAGCCGGGCTCCGCGGGCACAACCGCCGACATGGTGGAACGCGCGTCGCGCGACGCGCGGTTCAGACGCCGCGTCGGCGCGGTCGGTCGTCCGCGACGCCGAGCCGCGCGATCATCGGGAGGAGATCGCCGCGCGTCGGCCGCGATCGGCGCGCTCGAGGCTCGTTCGCCGGAACCGCTTGCCTTGCCGCCCGAGCGCTACGATCTGAGGCCTCACGCAAGCGCGAAGGGGCTGCCGTTTGACCGACCAAAGCATCGAAGAGGTGGCCGAGGCCAAGGGGCTTCACCTGTGCCGCGTCACCTGGGTCCATCACTGGACTCCCGGCCTGTTCAGCTTCCGCGTGGAGCGTCCGCGGAGCTTCCGCTTCCAGTCGGGCGAGTTCGTCATGATAGGCTTGCTCGGCGACGACGGACGCCCCGTCATGCGCGCCTATTCGCTCGCGAGCCCGGCCTGGGAGGAGCATCTGGAGCTGTTCTCCGTCAAGGTGGCGCATGGCGCGCTCACCTCCAGGCTCCAGCACCTCGAGGTCGGCGATCGCATCCTGCTCGGCCGCAAGCCGACGGGCACGCTGGTGGTGGACGCGCTGGAGCCGGGCGAGCGGCTGATCATGGTCGGGACCGGCACGGGTCTCGCGCCCTTCCTGTCGGTGCTGCGCGACCCGGAGACGCACGAGCGCTTCGCCCATATCGTCGTCAGCCACACGGTTCGCCACGAGGAGGAGCTCGCCTACCGCACGTTCCTCGAGGAGGAGATCAGGACCGACGAGATCTTCGGCGAGCTGCTGCGCGACCGCTTCACCTACTACCCCACGGTCACGCGCGGCGAGTTCCACCGCAAAGGCCGGATCACCGACCGCATCCGCGAAGGGCTGTTCCGCGAGGACCTGGGGCTCACCATCGAGGCGCGGGCGACGTCGCGCTTCATGATCTGCGGCTCGATCGACTTCAACAAGGAGATGGTCGAGATCTTGTCCGGTTGGGGCCTGACCGAGGGGACGCGGTCGCATCCCGGCCAGTACGTCGTCGAGCGCGCGTTCGTCGGCTGAG
>DASVSW010000015.1:0-1608 GCA_036387895.1 Sphingomonas sp. | reverse complement strand
CGCGAGGTCGAGCCGTCCCTGCCGGACGGTCGTCCCCGCCAGCTGCGCGCCCCGCGCGTCGAGATGCGCCTCGACCCGCTGGATCGCGCCCGCGGGGCGGAGCAGCACCTCGCCCGACAGCCCTCCGCCCGCGACCGCGAGCCGGCCGTCGAACCCGCCCTGAAGGATCGCGACGAGGCCCGACGCCCGCGTGCCGGCCACGTCGAGCGACGCGACCGCCACCTGCGCCGTCCCGCCGCGCGGGAGCAGGACCGCGCCCTGGCTGCGGAACGGTCCCAGCCGCGACCCGCCCTCGGCGCGGTAGGCGAAGCCTTCAGGCGTGGGGTCGAGATGGGCGACGACGTCGCGCAAGCCCAGGCTCGGCGCGGGGCTCTGGAACCGCAGGTCGAGCGTGGGCCGCTCGATCCGCCCGTCGAGCCGGAGGGTGAGCGGGCCGTAGCGCGCCTGGCGCCCCGATCCCTCGAAATGGAAGGTCCCGTCGCGTCGGCGATAGCCCTGGCCCGCCAGCCGGATGGTCGGCGCGGTGAGCACCAGGTTCCGGAAATAGAGGATACCGTCCGGCCCGCGCTCAAGGCCCGTGACGATCCGCGGCAGCCCGCCCGACAGGCTGCGGAAGAAGGCGTTGTCGAGGCGGAGCACCTGCGCCGTCCCCTCGCCCACCACGCGCATCCCGCGCCGGTCGGGGCCGGGGACCACGCGAAGCGTCGAGCGCACCTGCACGAGGCCCAGCCCCGGTATCTCGTATCGGTCGAGCCCGCCGTTCAGGTCGACCTGATACTCGCCGGTCCTGAGGTCGATCAGCAGGTCCACGCGCCCGTTCAGCCGGTCCGAACGCAGCCGCAGGCCGTCGCCCGTCGCGGTGCGCGTCGTGACGAGCAGATCCCCCTCGACGAGAAGGTTGCGCAGGATCCCGCCGGCCACCTCGCCGACCCCGGTCACGCGGGCCGCCGCGAAGCGGACGGGCACGATGGCGGGCGACCGCCCGAGCCGCACGCGCCCCGCCGCCGTCGCGTCCTCGAAGCCGGTGTTCCCGAAGGCGAAGCGCTCGGCGGCGATGCGGTAGTCTATCCGCGGCCGGCCGAGCGGCCCGTCGACGATGGCCCGCATCGCGACAGCGCGGCCCGTCATGTTGAGGAACAGCGCCTCCGGCCGCAGCAGCCGCGCCTTGACGCGCAGGTTGCGCCAGCGGTTCGCGGCGAGGTCCGCCACCCCTTCCGCATCGACGTCCAGCGCGGCCGACCGCAGCCGCAGCGCGCCGTCGAGCCGGCGGTCCGCGAAGACGGCCGAGCCGTTCACCGCGATCCGCGGCGCGGTCAGGCGCTGGAGCCGTCCGCGCAGGAGCGGCGCGGGGGAAAGCGCGCCCGACAGCGTGTAGCGGCCCGCGTCGTTCGCCAGCGCCAGGTCGACTGCGCGGACGTTCCCGACCACGCCGTTCGCCCTGCCCCGCCAGCGCGCCCAGCTCCCGTCGCCCCGCACCTCCAGCGCGAGCGGGCGGCGCACGCCCGTCAGCTTCGCGAGCGCGCCGTCGGCGGCGCCGCGCGCGGCGAGGTCCAGGTCGAACCGGTCGCGGTCGGGCACCGCGTCGATGCGGAGCGAGAGCCGGTCGCT
>DASVSW010000014.1:0-6826 GCA_036387895.1 Sphingomonas sp. | reverse complement strand
CTCGTCGGCGCGGCGGTGGATCAGGGAGGGCGTCTCCGCTTTGCCCCGTCCCGCCGGCCGAGGCGGCTGCGAATAGACCGCGACCAGCTCATGCCCCGCCGCCGCCAGCGCATCGAGCGTCGGCACGGCAAAAGCGGGCGTTCCCATGAAGACGATGCGCATCGCGCCGGCCCCTGCCACGCTGGCGAAGGCGGTGCAAAGTCCCTATCTGTTCCCCATGGCTTCCCCCGAAATCGAGGCGCTCACGACCGCGCTCGCGCGGCTTCCGGGGCTCGGCCCCCGCTCGGCGCGCCGCGCCGTGCTCCACCTGCTCAAGAAGCGCGAGGCCGCGCTGTCGCCGCTGCTCGACGCGCTGGCCCGGGTCGAGGAGCGGCTGGAGACCTGCCGCGCCTGCGGCAACGTCGACACCACCAATCCGTGCGCCGTGTGCGCCGATCCACGCCGCGACACGCGCTCGCTCTGCGTCGTCGAGGAGGTCGCCGACCTCTGGGCGCTGGAACGCTCGCGGCTCTTCCCCGGCCGCTTCCACGTGCTGGGCGGCCGGCTCTCCGCACTGGAGGGCGTCCGGCCCGAGGACCTCGCCATCGACTCGCTGCTGCGCCGGATCGAGGAAGGCGGGATCGACGAGGTCGTCCTCGCGATGAACGCGACGCTGGAGGGCCAGACCACCGCCCACTACCTCGCCGAGCGGATCGAGCGCTTCCCCGTGCGCGTGACGCAGCTCGCCCATGGCCTGCCCGTCGGCGGCGAGCTCGACTATCTGGACGAGGGCACGCTCGCCCAGGCCTTGCGCGCGCGTCGCCCGGTGGCTTGACGCCTCGCACACCTCGCTCCTACCTCGCGCGCCATGGCCGTCCTCCCCATCGTCGAAGTCCCCGACCCCCGCCTCCGCCTCGTCTCCAGGCCGGTGGGCCAGGTGGACGACGCCGTCCGCCGGCTCGTGTCCGACATGATCGACACCATGTACGACGCGAAGGGCATCGGCCTCGCGGCGATCCAGGTCGGCGTCGACCTCCGCGTCCTCGTCATCGACCTGCAGGAGCGGGAGGACGAGGAGGGCAAGCCCGTCAGCGATCCGCGCGCCTATATCGATCCCGAGATCCTCGAGGTGTCGGATGAGCTGAGCAGCTACAACGAGGGCTGCCTCTCCATCCCCGAGCAATACGCCGACGTCCAGCGTCCCGCCCGCTGCCGCGTCCGCTGGCTGGACGAGACGGGCGCGAGCCATGAAGAGTGGCTCGAAGGCCTGCTCGCCACCTGCATGCAGCACGAGATCGACCATCTGAACGGCGTGCTGTTCATCGACCACATCTCGCGCCTGAAGCGCGACATGCTCCTGAAGAAGCTGGCGAAACAGCGCAAGGCGGCCTGATCCGGGCCTCCATTTTCGCTCTGTCCTACCCGGGGCGTTCCAGCTACGTTCCGGCTCCATGCCCGAACTGATCATCGCCGCCGCCCTGGCGCTCCTCGCCGGCCTCGCCATCGGCTGGCTGCTTGCGTCCCGCCGCGCGTCGGCCACCACCGCCGAGCTGGCGGCCGCCCAGGCGCGCGCCGCCGACCTCGAGATCGTCCGCCAGGCCCGTGATGCCGTAGAGCGCGAGCGCAACGACGCCCTCCGCGACCTGGCCGGCCTGCGCGCCCGGCTGGAGGAGCGCGACGCTGAACTTCACGAGCTGCGCGAAAGCTCTATCCGCCACATGCGCGAACTTCGTGAAGTTTCGCTCGAGCTGGCCGAGTTCAGGACCCGTGCCGAGGAGCGTGAACAGGCCCATCTTCAAGCGCTTACGCAGCTTCGTGAAGCCCGCGAGCAACTATCGCAGCAGTTCGACGCGGCCGCCGCCAAGGCGCTCGAATCGGCGCAGCGCCAGTTCCTCGAACGCGCCGACGCCCGATTTCGCCAGTCGGAGGACGCGTCCGGCCAGAAGCTCGCGGCGCTGCTCCAGCCCGTCAACGAACGGCTGCAACGCTACGAGGAGGGCGTCGCCCGCGTCGAGCAGGAGCGACGCGAGACCTACGGGATCCTTCAAGGCCAGATCGAATCGATGAAGCAGGGCCAGGAGTCGGTCCGCGCCGAGGCCGCCAAGCTCGTCAACGCGCTGCGCAACGCGCCCAAGGCGCGCGGTCGCTGGGGCGAGCAGCAGCTCCGCAACGTCCTGGAGAGCTGCGGCCTCTCGGAGCACGCCGACTTCCAGACGGAGGTCAGCGTCGACGACGGCGAGGGCGGCCGCTTCCGCCCCGACGTGATCATCCGGATCCCGGGCGGCAAGACGCTGATCATCGACGCGAAGGTGTCGTTGAACGCCTATCAGGACGCGTTCGGCGCTATCGACGATGCTGAGCGCAACGCCGGCCTCGCCGCGCACGCCCAGTCGATGCGCGCCCATGTCACCGGGTTAGGAGCGAAGAGCTACTGGGCGCAGTTCGAGAGCGCGCCCGATTACGTGATCATGTTCGTCCCCGGCGAGCACTTCCTGGCCGCGGCGCTCGAGTACGATCACGAGCTCTGGAACTTCGCCTTTGACCGGCGGGTGCTTCTCGCCACGCCGACCAATCTCGTCGCGATCGCGCGGACCGTGGCCTCGGTTTGGCAGCAGGAGAAGCTGGCGAAGGACGCCGCCGAGATCGGCCGGCTGGGTCGCGACCTCTATCAGCGCATCTCGGTCATGGGCGACCATGTCTCCAAGCTGGGACGGAACCTCTCGCTCGCCAACAACGCGTACAACAGCTTCGTCGGCAGTCTAGAGAGCCAGGTGCTCACCCAGGCGAGAAGGTTCGAGGGGCTGAACGTCGACACGGGCGGCAAGCAGATCGAGCAGGCGCCGATGATCGAGATCAGCCCCCGCCCGCTCACCAAGCTGCAAGCGCTGGACGTCGCCGCGGAGTAGCGGGTCACCCCCGCTGCTGCGCCAGCACCTCGTACGCCATGACCGCCGTCGCGATGGCCGCGTTCAGGCTGTCGGCGCGCCCGAGCATCGGGATCTTGACTAGCTGGTCGCACGCCGCGGCGTAGTCGTCCGGCATGCCCTGCGCCTCGTTGCCCGTGAGCAGGAAGGTCGGCGCTTCGTACCGCGCGCCGCGGTAATCCTGGTCGGTGTCGAGGCTGAGGCCGACCAGCTGCCCCGGCCCGGCGCGGAGCCATTCGAGGAACGGCGCACATTCCGTCCGCACTACGGGAACGGTGAACAGCGCCCCCATGCTCGCCCGCACCGCCTCGACGGAGAAGGGGTCGACGCACTCGCCGATCAGGATCAGCCCACCGGCGCCGACCGCATCGCCCGTCCGCAGCATGGTCCCGAGATTGCCCGGATCGCGCAGCCGCTCGGCGACCAGCCAGATACCCGAAGCGGCGCGGTCGAGTTCGCCCAGCGTCGGCCCGAACTCGTCGAAGACGCCCACCACCGCCTGGGCGTTGTCCTTGCCCGACAGCTTCGAGAGGATGTCGGGCGTCGTCTCGATCGCGTCGCCGCCCTGCTCCTCGACGGCGTCGACCAGCGCCCTGACCAGCGGATGCGCCCCGCTCTGACCCGCGAAGAACAGGAGCCGGGGCAGTCGCCCGCTCTCCCGCGCTTCGGTCAGGATGCGCAGTCCCTCGGCCAGGAACTGGCCCGTCTCCCGCCGGTGCCGCTTCTCGCGGAGCGACCGGGCGTGCTTGACGAGCGGGTTGGAGAAGGCGGTGATCTGTCGGGGCATGCGGGGAAGCGGCGGGTCAGTCCTCGCCGAACTTGGCCTCGACGAGCTCGCACAGGCGGGTCACCGCCTGATCGGCGCCGTCGCCGTCCGCGCGGATCGTGATCTCGTCGCCCATCGCGGCGCCCAGCATCATTAGGCCCATGATCGAGGTGCCGGTCACCTCGCTTCCGTCCTTGCCCACATGCACCTCGACGGGCTGCGACGAAGCCAGCGTCACGAACTTCGCGCTGGCGCGGGCGTGGAGGCCGCGCCGGTTGACGATCCGCACCGTCCGGCGGACCTCGCTCACGCGGCGGCCTCGCCCAGCACTTCGGAGGCGACGGAGATGTATTTGCGCCCGGCCTCCCGCGCGGCGGCGACCGCGTCGACGACCTTCATCGCCTTGCGCGCCGAGCCGAGGCGGATCAGCATCGGCAGGTTCATGCCCGCGATCACCTCGACGCGCCCGCGCTCCATCAGCGAGATGGCGAGGTTCGACGGCGTCCCCCCGAACAGATCGGTCAGGAGGATCACGCCCTGTCCGGAGTCGACGCGCGCGATCGCGTCGGCGATGTCGGCGCGCCGCGCCTCCATGTCGTCCTCCGGGCCGATGGCGATCGTCGCCACCTGCGCTTGCTCGCCGACCACATGCTCCATGGCGATCACGAACTCGTCGGCTAGCCGACCATGCGTGACCAGAACCAGCCCGATCATCTCTTCCTAGGTGTCCAATTCATCTGGCGCCGGCGCCGGCCCGTTCCAACGAGTCCTGCGGCGCCGCCTTCAGGTCGCGGTGCGATAGGGTGGGCGAAAATCCGGCGTCGCGCAACCGTCTCGCGATGCGGTCGGCGACGTGAACCGACCGGTGTTTCCCTCCGGTACATCCGATCGCGACGGTGACGTACGACTTGCCCTCGGCGCGGTAGCGGGGAAGCAGCGACACCAGCAGCTCCTCGATGCGCCCGACCGCGTCGGCATAGGCCGGATCGGCCTGCACGTACGCCGCGACGTCGGGATCGAGTCCCGTTCCGGGCCGCAGCTCGGGCACCCAGTGCGGATTGCGCAGGAACCGCATGTCGAACACCAGGTCGGCGTTCCGCGGCAGCCCCTTCGAGAAGCCGAACGACATCACCGACAGCGTCGGCCCGCCCGCGTCGGCCGACCCGAACGTCCGGCGTATCTCGCCCTGGAGCTCGTTCGCCTTCAGGCCCGTGGTGTCGATCAGGCGGTTGGCCCAGCGCTTCAGCGGCTCGAGCATCTCCCGCTCGCGCGCGATGCCGTCAGTGGCCGGGCGGTCCAGCGCGAGAGGATGCCGCCTGCGCGTCTCGGAGTAGCGACGCTCGAGTTCGGGCGTCTCGCAATCGAGGAACAGGACGCCGATCTCGTACTCCGGCGAGGCGTTCAGCGACGAGACGAGGTCGATCAGCCGGTCGACGTCGAACGCGCGGGTGTGCGCGCCGAGGCTGACGGCGACGGGGCGGGCGACCTCGCCGTCATCCTGGTCCGACGCGCGGAGCATGCGCCGGAGCAGGTTCAGCGGCAGGTTGTCGACGATCTCCCAGCCCAGGTCTTCCAGCGTGCGGAGGACGGTCAGCTTGCCGGCTCCGGACATGCCGGTCACCAACAGGACGCGACGCGGTTCGATGCTCATTCGACGACCATCTGGGGGTTGCGGAGCGCCAGTTCCACCTTGATCGCCGCCGACGCCGGTCGCGGATCGAGGGCGATCTCGCGTAGCTCGACGCCGGCGAGAGTGACGCGTCGCGGCGACGGGATGCGCTCGAAAGGCGGATCCAGCCAGACGCACAGCGCCACCGGCGCTTCGGCGCGCGACGGCAGCTCGAGCACGCCCACCTCCCGCACCTCGAGCTTGCTGGCGATCGTCCTCGGCGCGGACGCGACCACGACGTCTCCGACCCGCTCGACGATCGTCTGATCGTCGGAGACGAGCTCGGCCCCGCGGTCGATCAGCCGCAGCGCCAGATCGGACTTACCCGACCCCGACGCGCCGCGGATCAGCACGCCTCGCCCGTCGATCGCGACCGTCGTGGCGTGGACGAGTTCGGGGACGGACAAGCGGCGCTCCCCGGCTCAGCGCGGGTCGGCAAGGGGCAAACGCACGACGAAGCACGCGCCGGCGGTCCGCTCGCCGCGCGACTCGACCGCGATCGCGCCTTGGTGCCCTTCGACGACCGTGCGGGCGATGGCGAGGCCCAGGCCCGAGTGACGGCCGAACGCCTCCTCGCTCGGCCGGACCGACTGGAAGCGGCGGAAGATCGTCTCCCGCTGGTCGTCCGGCACGCCGGGGCCCTCGTCCTCGACTCGGATGATCAGATCCTCGCCGTCCGACGCCGAGGACACGGTGATCAGCCCGCCGTCGGGCGAGAAGGACAGGGCGTTGTCCAGCAGGTTCTCGAACACGCGCTCCAGCCGCGATCCGTCGCCCATCACGACCGGGGCCGCGTAATCGACGCGGTCGAAACGGATGCGCACCCCGCGCTCCACGCCGCGCGCCTCGCGCTGCGCGAGCAACCCGTCGATCAGCAGCCCGAGATCGACCGGCTCGAACTTCGCGCGGCTGAGCTGGGCGTCGAGCCGGGACGCCTCCGAGATGTCGGTGATCAGCCGGTCTAGCCGGAGCACGTCGTCGCGGATGATCGCCAGCAGCTGCTCCGCCAATGCCGGATCCTTGACCCGCTCCAGCCCGTCGATCGCGGAGCGGAGCGAGGCGAGGGGGTTCTTCAGCTCGTGCGTGACG
Organism: Sphingomonas sp.; assembly: GCA_036387895.1. GTDB lineage: Bacteria > Pseudomonadota > Alphaproteobacteria > Sphingomonadales > Sphingomonadaceae > Sphingomonas. The sequence goes on along the minus strand of DASVSW010000014.1, from coordinate 399 downwards.
TCGGCCGCGAACGCCTCCGTCGCGTCGATCCGCGCGCGCAACGCCAGGCTCATGTCGGACAAGGCGCGCGCGAGCATTCCCAGCTCGTCCCGCCGCGACGGCAGGCGCGGGACGACCACCTCCCGCGCGCGGCCAAGGCGGACGCGGACCGCCGCCCGCGCCAGCCGTCGCAACGGTCGCACGATCGTCCGCGCGAGGAACAGCGACAGGAGCACCGAGACGAGCGTGGTCACCATCAGCACCACGCCCAGCCGAAACCGCTCGACGCGCACCCGCTGGGTGATGTCGCGTGCGCTGATCGACGTCAGCACGACGCGGTTGCCGGGAAGCGGGGCCGCCGCCGTGATCACCGGCGTCCGGTCGGGCGCCCGCCACACCGTGGTCGCGATCTTCGAGTCC
>DASVSW010000013.1:0-10535 GCA_036387895.1 Sphingomonas sp. | reverse complement strand
CACGGCTTCCCCGTCCGCTCGGGATCGTGCGGGCCGGACGTCGTCGACATCCGTAAGCTCTACGGGCAGACGGACGCGTTCACCTATGATCCCGGTTTCACGTCGACCGCCAGCTGCCAGTCGAAGCTGACCTATATCGACGGCGATCAGGGCGTGCTCCTCCATCGCGGCTACGCCATCGGCGAGCTCGCGGAGCGTTCGACCTTCATGGAGGTGGCGTACCTGCTCTTGAACGGCGAGCTGCCGAGCGCGGACGAGCTCGCGACCTTCTCCACGACCATCACCCGCCACACGATGCTGCACGAGCAGCTGGCGACCTTCTATCGCGGGTTCCGGCGCGACGCGCACCCGATGGCGATCATGTGCGGCGTCGTCGGCGCGCTCTCCGCTTTCTACCACGACTCGACGGACATCCACGATCCCGTGCAGCGGATGATCGCGTCGCACCGGCTGATCGCCAAGATGCCGACGATCGCTGCGATGGCTTACAAGTATTCGGTCGGGCAGCCGTTCCTCTATCCGGACAACTCGCTCAGCTACACGGGCAACTTCCTGCGCATGACGTTCGGCGTGCCCGCGGAGCCGTACGAGGTGAACCCGGTCGTCGAGCGGGCGATGGACCGCATCTTCATCCTCCACGCCGACCACGAGCAGAACGCCTCGACCTCGACGGTCCGCCTGGCGGGCTCGTCGGGCGCGAATCCGTTCGCGTGCATCGCGGCGGGGATCGCTTGCCTGTGGGGTCCGGCGCATGGCGGCGCGAATGAGGCGGCGCTCAACATGCTGCGCGAGATCGGCACGCCCGACCGCATCCCGGAGTTCATCGCGCGCGCCAAGGACAAGAACGATCCGTTCCGCCTGATGGGCTTCGGCCACCGCGTCTACAAGAACTACGACCCCCGCGCGACCGTGATGCAGCAGACCGTGCGCGAGGTGTTCGAGTCGCTCAAGGTGTCCGACCCCGTCTTCGAAGTCGCGCTCCGGCTGGAGGAGATGGCGCTCAACGACGAGTATTTCGTCGAGAAGAAGCTGTTCCCGAACGTCGACTTCTACTCGGGCGTGATCCTGTCGGCGATCGGCTTCCCGACCTCGATGTTCACGGCGCTGTTCGCGCTCGCCCGCACCGTCGGCTGGGTCGCGCAGTGGAACGAGATGATCACCGATCCCGACCAGAAGATCGGCCGCCCGCGCCAGCTCTACACCGGCCCGACGCAGCGCCCGTACGTCCCCGTCGGCGATCGCTGAACCGATGCGCGCCCGCCCGCTCCTGCTGGCGGCGGGCGTCGTGCTCACGCTGTTCGGACTGCTCTTCATCGGCCAGGGCCTGGGCTATATCCAGTGGCCCGCGTCCAGCTTCATGCTCGACCAGCGCCCCTGGGCCGACCGCGGCGCGGTGATCGCCGTCGCGGGATTGGCGCTGATCCTCGTCGCGCGACGGATGCGCCGCTAGCTCCCCAACGTCAGTGTGAACGTGGCGCCCTCCCCCGGCGCGCTCGCGACCGTCAGGTCCCCGCCCATCGCCCGCGCCAAACGACGCGCGATGTAAAGGCCGAGGCCGCTGCCGCCCGGTTCCGACGTATCAATCCGCTCGAACTTGTCGAAGATGCGACCTTGGTCGTCGGGCGCGATCCCCTTACCCGCGTCCGCAACGCTCACACGCGCACCGGGACCGACGTAGACCGTCACCGCCGAGCCGCGCGGCGAGTAGCGCACGGCGTTGCCGATGAGATTGACCAGGATCTGGAGGACGCGGCGGAAGTCTCCGGTCGCAGGCTGGCTGTCGCCCGGCTCCGGCCGGACGATCGCGACGCCCCCGTCCGCGGCCCGCACCGAGAGCAGCCCCGCCGCCCGCCGAGCGAGGTCGGCGAGATCGATGCGTTCCATGTCGGGCCGGTAGTCCGGGCGTTCGACGGCTTCCAGGTCGGCGAGATCGTCGACCAGCGCCATCAGGTGCCGGCCGGCGCTGGCGATGTCCGCGGCGTAGGCCGCGTAGTCGGACCCGACCGGCCCTTGCGACTCCGAGTGGATGCTGTCCGCGCCGGCGATGATCTGCGCGAGCGGCGCCCGAAGCGCTTTCTCCAACCGATCACCCAAGGTCGCCCCGACGCTCGCCGCCTCCGACCCCGATGCGGGCATCTCGGAGACGGCGCCCGCGAAGCCGGCGAACGCGCCCGCGGCGTCGCGTCGCGCGACGGCGGAGACGAGGACCGCGCGCCGCGACGACCGAACGCTGGCCGGCTGCGCGTCGAACGATCGGCGCTCGGCCAGGGCGTCGAGGATAGGCAGCCCGCCGCCCGCGTCGGCCTCGAACGCGAACATCTCGGTCAGAGGTCGCCCCAGCAGCCCCAATGCGTCGAACCCGTGGATCCTCCCAGCGTCGATCGACACGAAGCCGAGCCTAAGCGCTCCGTCGCACTCCCAGCGCCAGTCCGCGCCCGCCGCGAGCAGATCGAGCGCCGCGGGAACGTCGATGGGCCGCCACGGCCGGCGTTCGCGCCAGCCCGCCACGGCCAATCGGACGTTCCCGCCCGTGCCGTCCCCGTCCGGGCGGGCGCTGACGAGCAGCTCGATGTCCGCTTCCCTGTCGGCCACCACGACGCTGCGCGTGATCGGCACCTGAAGCCGTCTGGCAAGGCGCGCCACCGTGGCCAGCTGCGGCACGGCGAGGACCTCGCCCAGCCGTCCGCCCGCGCGCATCGTGAGGCCCAGAAGCGCGTCTTCCGCTTCGACCAGCCGGCCGTCGCCGTCCACGAGCCCGTGCGCGATCTCCTGCGCCGTCATCGCGCGCCCTTCAGCGCGGCGACCGCGGCGCGGAAGTCGCGGTTCAACGCCAGTTCCGCGATCGCGGTCCGCGCCTCGTCGGGAGCGAGCGCGGCGGCTCTGTCGATCGCGTCCGCCGTCCGCTCCAAGTCGCGCCGCGGATCCGCTTCTGCGAACGCGACGGCGATCCGGGCGATCGTGCTCCGGTTCACCCCTGCGGCGCGCAGGACGAGGAAGAACGTGTCGCCTTCCGGATCGACGACGAGCTGGCGCACCTGCTCGAACTCGACGCCGGCCGCCCTCGCGATCAGCGCCACCAGCAGCGTCAGCCGGCGGCCGGCCACCGCGTCCAGCAGCAACGGCGCCAGCTCGTCGGCGTCGGCGTTCATCGCTTGCGCCAGGCGTATGGCTGCGGCTTCAGGCCGGTCGCCCTCGTCGCGCGAGGCGAAGCTGCGCAGCGTCGCCTCGGTCAGCGCGCGGTCGAGGTCGATCAGCTCGACATCGTCGGCCAGCTGCTCCCGGACGGCCGCGGCCACGAGCCAGAGCAGGCGATGGTGTAGCTCGGCGGGCAATCCGTCGCCGACCGGATCGTCGCGACGCCGCGCCTCCGCGCCGAGCAGCGCGGCCGAGGCCGCGGCGACCTGATCATCCGACGATCCGGCCAACCGGACGAGCGACCCGGTCGACTCCGGCCCCGACGCGACGGGCGTCAGGGTGTCGCCGAGCAGGTCGAGTTCGACGCGGGCGAGCAGCTCGGCCATCAGCTCGGGATCGTGCAGCAGTTCCGCTTCGGTCAACCGGTCGAGCACGGGCGTCCCGCCGATCAGCCGCTCGGCGGTCGGCGTCGCACCCCGCGCGGACAGCAGCCGTGCGGCGTGACGCCTCACATCCGCTTCCGCAGCGCCAACCAGGCCGGCGAGCGTGGAACGGATCGCCGCGCGCGTGCGGTCGTCGAGCCGCGCTTCGTCCGGCAGCGACAGGTCGCCGATGGCGTGACGAAGCCGCGCGCCGGCGCGTAGGGGGGCGGCCTCCGCACGCGCTCGCGCCGACGCGCCCGGCTGTTCGCCTTCAGGATGTGGGCCGACCGACATCCGCTCCGCCTATCCCACACGCGGTTAAGGGCGCACTAAGCGTCTCGCCGGAGCGCCTCGATCGCCGCGCCCAGCGTCGCTGCGGCGTACGCCGCGACGGCCGCGAGGGCCCATAAGCCTACGCTCGCGACAGCGCCCGCGAACAGGATCGCGAGGTACGCGCCCGGCCCGCCCCAGAACAGGCGTCGATGCGACGAGGTGATCGCCCGCTCGCCCAGCGCCGCCGCGACGACGAAAGCGACCGCGATCACGACCTCGGTCGCCTGACCCGACATCGCGCTCAGCCGAGCGCCGAACAGGAGCGCCGACAAAGCCGGCAGCGCCGCCACCGCCAGGGATTGCGTCCTCGTCGCCCCCTGCTCGTCGCGCAGTCGCGCGAGGACCGCGCCCATCGACAGGGCCACCACGCCGATCAGCGCCAGCCCGATCCCGACGGCGGGCGCGTCGAACCATATGGCCGCCAGCCCGATCAGCCCGATGGCGCCGCCGGCGCCGCCCAGCGCGCCCGGCCCGACGCCCCGCGAAACGAGCGCCGGTAGCGCGATCCGCGCGACGGGCGCCACGATCCACCGGTCGAACCAGCCCTTCGCGTCCGACGCCATGGACGCCAGCACCGACCGTCCCCGCGCCTCCAGCGCCGCGCCGCGGTGCTCGACGCCATGCCCTTCCGCCGCGGCCGTCGCCGGCAGCATCAGATGAGCCGCTCCGGCCTGCGACGCGGCTCGGAGCAGCGCGGATTGCAGATCATAGTCCCGCGGCATGGCCGCGACTTCCCTGAGCCGGAGATAGCCGAGACGCGCCACCCCCGCCCAGGCGAGCCGTCCCCCGATCAGCTCCAGCGCGGGATCCGCATCCTGTTCGCCGACGACGAGCAGCGTGTCCGTCCCCTCGCAGGCGAGCTGGCGCAGCACGCCCTCGGTCGTCACCAAGCCGTCGGCCATCACCACCAGTCGTGACAGCGGATGCAGTTTCTGCGCGGCTTCGGCGGCGGTCCTGACCGCGTCCACGGTGACGCCGCGCTTGCCGATACGGCCCAGCGCCCCGAGCAGATCGGGCGTGAGCCGGGCCACGAGCACCACCAGTTGGGAGACGCCCGCCGCGACGAGCAGCCGCGCCTGATACTCGATCAGCGTCGTGCCGGCGAACGGGAGCGTCGCGGCCAACCGGTCGGGCCGGTCCTCCGCGTCACGTACGGCGAATAGCAGTCCCGCGAGCATCCGGCCCGCTTAGGCGGAGCGCGGCGCCCGCGTCCAGCGTCACGCCAGCCGTTCGAGCGCCCTGCGCAGCTTGCGAAGCGTCTCGACGTCGCCGACGGGGCTGTCGGCGGCGTCCGAGGCCATCGCCATCAACCGCACCGCGCCGAAGCTCGCGGCCAAGCCCTTCAACCGCCAGGCCGCGTCGCGCCAGGATGCTTCGTCGCCGGCCCCGTCCAGGGCGGCGAGGGCGCGCTCGGCGCTGTCGTGGAAAGCGACGCGCAGCTCGGCGATCAGCCCGGGCTCGTCGCCCACCGCGGCCGCCAGCGTCGCGTCGATCGCTCCGGGGTCATATGCCATGACCGCTCCATACCGGCGACAGGGTTAACGACGCGTATGCGCTCGCATTGTCGCGCGGGCGAAACATGGTAAACCGCACCCCGACAAGGGGGCGGATCGTGGAACTACGCGCTGAGGAGGGCTTCGCTCAAGCCGCAGGCTGGGACGAAGGGGAACCGATGGCGATGGAGGAGACCGCAGCGCCCGATCGAGTTTGGCATGCCGTCGCCGCGGCCGTGATCGTCGCCTGGCTCGCGCTGGCGGCCTGGCTCGCCTGGCCGCGGCTCGGTGCGCTCGACGGCGTCGGCCTGGTGCAGCTCCTCGCCGCGACCGCCGTCGTCCCCGTGCTAGTGGCCGCGATCTGGCTGATCGCGCAGCGGAGCAGCCATGCGGAGGCACGCCGCTTCAACGACGTCGCCCGGGCCATGCGAGTCGAAGCGGCCGAGCTGGAGCGGAGCGTGTCGGCGCTTTCGCGCGCGATCGACGTGAACCGTTCGAAGCTGGCGGAGCAGGTCGAGGCGTTGCTGGCGATGAGCGACGCCGCCGCCGCGCGCCTGGGCAGCATCCGCCAGGACGTCGGCGCGGAGATCGGGCGGGTCGAGGAACACGCCCGCAGCCTGTCGGAAGCGGCGACGCTGGCGCAGGGCGGCGTCGGAGCGCTGCTCGCCGCGCTGCCCCGTACGCAGGAGGGCGTGACGGAGGTCGCCCGCGTGCTCGACCGCGCTGGCGAAAGCGCGGCGGAGCACGCGTCGGTTCTGCGACGCGAACTCGTCGAGCTGGCCGACCGCAGCCGGGAAGCCGACGCGACCGCGAGCGGCTCGGCCAAGGCGCTCGCCGAGCGGATCGCGGAGATGGACGCGAGAAGCGACAGCGCGGGCGCGCGGCTCGACGCGGTCAGCGCGCAGCTGGCCCAGACGGTCGACGCGCTCGTCGCAAGGACCACGGCGACGGTGGACGGCGCGCGCCAGGGCATCGCGGCCCAGGGCGAGGCGATGGTGGCCGCCGTGGCCAAGCACCAGGCGCGGCTCGACCACGCCGCACGCGTCAGCGCCGAGGCGCTGGCGGAGCGGATCGCGACCGTGGAGGACGTGATCGAGCGCATCTCGGGCCGCCTCGACGCGCAACGCGCGTCGGGCGACCTGATCGTGGAGCATCTGCGGACCGGCATCGTCGACGTCGAGGGGCGCCTGAACCGGCTCCACGCCGAGGGCGGCGAGCGGGCGCAGATGCTGGCCGCGTCGATCAGCGCGCTCGGCGGCTCGGCCGACGCGATGACGGAGGCGCTGAAGGCGGGCGACGCGATGGCGACGCGGACGATCGGGACGACCGAGTCGCTGCTGATCGCGCTCGACGCCGCGACGCGCGAGATCGACGAGACCTTGCCCGACGCGCTCGGCCGGCTGGACGGACGGATCACGGCCACGAAGCGGCTGCTCGGGGAAGCGAAGCCCGAGCTCCTGGCGCTCGTCACCGCCGCGGAGAGCACGCACGACGCGATCGAAGCCGTGGCCGGCGTCGTCGCCGATCAGCGCCGCACGCTCGACCAGCTGTCGGGGCAATTGCTCGAGACGCTCGGGACGGGCCGCGCCAAGGCGGAAGCCTTGAGCGTGACGGTTGACGAGACGATCGACCGGACGCGCCGCTTCGCCGACGAGGCAGCACCGCAGATGGTCCAGAGCCTGCTGCGCGTCCGCGACAGCGCCGCCGCAGCGGCCGAGAACGCGCGCGAGGCGCTGGCGTCGGTGGTGCCGGACGCGGTCGCGCGGCTGGAGTCGGCGGGGACGGACGCGCTCCGCCGCGCCGCTTCGACCACGGTCGAGCGGCAGATCCACGCCCTGGCCCAGGCGACGGAGGCTGCGGTCGACGCCGCCGCGCGCGCCGCCGAGCGCATCGCGCACGAGGCGCAGGCGATCGTCGAACGCACGGCGGTGGTGGAGGCGCACATCGCGACGGCCCGCGAAGAGCGGGACGGCCAGGAACGCGAAAGCCTATCGCGTCGCGTCGCCGGGCTGATCGAGTCGCTGAACTCGGCGTCGATCGACGTCACCAAGATGCTCGCCCCCGACGTGTCGGACAGCGCCTGGGCGGCTTATCTGAAGGGCGACCGCGGCGTGTTCACCAGACGCGCGGTGCGGCTGCTGGAAGGCGGCGACGCGCGCGACGTGGCGCGGCTGTACGACGCCGACGACGGGTTCCGCGACGCCACCAACCGCTACATCCATGATTTCGAGGCGATGCTCCGCGACGTGCTCAAGCATCCCGATGGCCAGCCGCTCTCGATCACGTTGCTGTCGTCCGACATGGGCAAGCTGTACGTGGCGCTGGCGCAAGCGATCGAGCGGCTGCGGTGACCCTTGCCGCTCCCTAATCCGGGCAGTTGAACGTGATGCGGCCGGCGCGCCGGTCGACCTCGACCCAGGCGCACCGGTCGAGTTCGTCCGCCTTGATGCGGATCTCGCGGTTGGGCGCGCGGTTCGAGGCGGTGACGACCACCTCGTCCGGATCCGCGCCCGGCTCGCTCAAGCCGAGCGCCGCGGCCATCGCAGTCCGCACGCGTATCCGACTCAAGGCGAACGGACCGACCTGGATGGGCCGCTCCAGCCTCAGCTCCCGGAAAGGGCGGCGCACGCCGAGGCCGACTTCCATCTCGCCTTGAACACCGGGCTCGAGCGAACCGCCATGGGCTATCGGGAGCAGCCGGCCGGCGTCCGTGGTCGCCGACCCGCCGTTCCGACCCAGTCCGAACGAGACGTCCACGCGTTCACCGGCGAGCGTCAGCCGGATTCCGAGCGATCGGTTGCCGGTGTCTTGATAGGGCAGGCTCCGCAGCACACCGCCTCGCCCCGGTCGGAGGAAACGCACCCGCTGGTAGGGCAGCAGCGTGGGGTTGATCTCCCCGTCCACCCCGGCGGCGTTCGGGCGATCGAACCAGATCACCCGCGTCTTCCGGGGCCGCCGATCGCCGGGAAGCCGGAGCCGCGCCACGCCCGTTCGCCCGGTGAAGCGCAGCGATCCCACGATACCGGTCCCGGCCTGCGGCCCCGCCCGCAGCCCCAAGCGGGCGACCGCTTCCGGATTGAGCAACGGCATGGTCGGAGAGCCCGGATCCACGCGGAGGCGGACCGGCTTGCCGTCGATCGTCGCGTCTATCACGGGGTCGAGGGGAACGATGTACGGCTCTTCGGGTCGCTGCGCCGACACGAGCAGCGTCATGCTCAAAGCCAGAAGCGCCAACCGCATCCCGATCCTCCCCCATGCGCCGAGCGAAGCGCTTCAGCTTCGCACGATCCGCGCCCGCCGGGGAGTTCCGGCTAAGCGCCGGTTCCGCGATCCATGTCCGCTCGCTCGCGGAGGAAGACGTTCACCGACTGCGGCGTGACCCAGCCGTTGACGTAGTTGAGGTAGTAGAGGCCGAAGGCCAAGGCGGACACGACCGTGGTCCGCACGATCAGGCGCTTGAGCGAGAACTCGTGCGGCGCGCTCTCGGCCTGGCCGGGCACGCGCTCGCCGCCCGCCTCCTCCGTCGTGCGCACGCCGAACGGCAACACGACGAAGACGGTGAACGACCAGAACAAGAGGTAGATGGCGAGCGCCGAAGTCCACTGCATGGCGCCCGCCGGATTACGCCTGGATCATCAGGACGTCGACGATCGGCTTCTTGCCCGTCCAGCGCGTCGCGACGCGGCGGACCGCGAGTCGGATGTCCTCGCGCAGACGGTCCGCCTGGCGCTTGCCGCCCCGCGCCGCCTCCACCACCGCCTCGACGGCGTCGGCGATGAACGGGTCGCGGTCCTCCTCGACCGGTACGCCCTGGAGGCGGACCTGGGGAGCGCCGACCAGCGCGCCGTTGCGGCCGACGGCCACGGCGACCGAGATCTGGCCGTTGATCGCGATCTTGCGGCGCTCGTTGATGGTGGAGCCGTCGGCGGGCAGGATCACGTCGCCGTCGAGCACGAGGCGGCCGACGGGCGCGCGGCCGATCTTCTCGGCCGGGCCGGGCGCGAGGCGGATGATCTCGCCGTCCTTCTGCACCAGCGTGTTCGGCACGCCCTCGCTCGTGGCGAAGCGGGCGTGCTCCATCATGTGGCGCGCCTCGCCGTGCGTCGGCACGAGCAGCTTGGGGCGGATCCAACGGTACATCTGCGCCAGCTCGGGCCGGCCCGGGTGGCCCGACACGTGGACGTGCGCCTGGCGCTCGGTGATCATGATCACGCCCTTGGCGGCGAGCATGTTCTGGATGCGGCCGATCGCCACCTCGTTGCCGGGGATCTGGCGCGAGGAGAAGGCCACGGTGTCGCCCTCCGCCAGCGACAGGGCGTGCGTGCCCTCCGCGATTCGTCCGAGCGCGGCGCGCGGCTCGCCCTGCCCGCCCGTGGCGACGATCAGCACCTTGTTCCGCGGCAGCCGCATCGCCTCCTCCGGCGAGACGGTGTCGGGGAAGTCCTGGAGATAGCCGGTCTGGCGCGCCACCTTGACGATGCGGTCGAGCGAGCGGCCCGCGACGCAGAGCGAGCGGCCCGTCTCCTGCGCCACGCGCGCCAGCGTCGAGACGCGGGCGACGTTGGACGCGAAGGTGGTAACGAGGACGCGCCCGCGCGCGGCGCCGACGACCTGCAACAGCCCCTCGCGAACGCTCGACTCGGATCCCGACGCGTTCGGATTGAACACGTTGGTCGAGTCGCAGACCATGACGTCGACGCCCTCGTCGCCGATCGCGGTCAGCTGCTCAGGGGTCGCCGGCGTCCCGATCACGGGATCGTCGTCGAGCTTCCAATCGCCCGTGTGGAAGACGCGCCCGTGCGGCGTGTCGATGACGAGCGCGTTCGCTTCCGGGATCGAGTGGGCGAGCGGCACGTAGCGGAAGCCGAACGGCCCCAGCCGGAACGACTCGTCGGGCCGGATCACCTTGATCTTGACCCGGTTGGCGATGCCCTCCTCCTCCAGCTTCCCGCGGATCAGGCCGGCGGTGAAGGGCGTGGCGTAGAGCGGCACGCCCAGGTCCTCGGCGAGGTATGGGAGCGCGCCGATATGGTCCTCGTGGCCGTGCGTCAGCACGACGCCGAGCAGATCGTCGCGACGATCCTCGATGAACTGGAGGTCGGGCAGGATCACGTCGACGCCGGGATAAGCGCTGTCGGCGAAGGTGATGCCG
>DASVSW010000012.1:0-7140 GCA_036387895.1 Sphingomonas sp. | reverse complement strand
CGTGGAAGCGCGCTTCGCTCTCGCGCAACTGGCGACCGGCCGTCACGATCTGCGTCGTCTCGACCACGATCGCGATCACGCCTGCCGGCTGTCCGCTTTCGTCGAGCACAGGCGAATAATCGAGGTTCATCCAGACCTGCTCGGGCCGGCCGTGCCGATCGAGCGTCAGCTCCTGATCGCGGTAGGCGAGCGTGCCGCCGGCGAGACCCACCCTCATGACGTTGTCGTTGAAGTCGGCGACCTCGGGCCAGCCCTCGCGCACCTTGGCTCCCAACAGCTCAGGATGCCGCCCGCCCGCGAACACCGAATAGGCGTCGTTGTAGAGCATGACACCGTCCTCACCCCACAGCATCACCATCGGCACGGGCGAGCGGAGCAGGATGGCGGTGGCGGTCCGGAGGCTTTGCGGCCACCCGTTGATGGGGCCGAGCGGCGACGTCGACCAATCGCGCCTTCCGATCAGCCCGGCGCATTCGCCGCCGCCCGACAAGAAGCCGTGACACTCGTTTGTGGTCGATTCAACTCGTGTCAAGGAGTCGGACATACGATAACCGGGACCCACATCTGCTCACGATCGCGCCCGGCCCTATGGCACCGAAACGCAGCCATTGCACCGGTATCGGCAGTCGTCGGTGATAGCGCAGTCGAAACCGCCGCTCGTCAACAGGCCCCCTTACCCGGCGATCCCTCGTGGCTTGGGCCTCTCTGCGGGTCGGAATGCGGGATCCCGGCTGCGACGTGTGAGCTTGCCTACATCTGTGCTCGGCCGCCGCGGCAGCCAGTCTCCTGTCTCGTTCCAGGCAACTGATAGTCGCTCGATTTGCCAATTTGTCGCTTACCTGAACCCATTCCGTTCTCTCGTATCCGGCCCCGCGCTGGGTTCGTAAAGCGGTCAACCAACCAGATTCTGGTTGGTCTGGCTGCGCCACTTCACTTCATACGCGTGGTTCACGCACCGATCCTTTCCTCGCACCAGATAGGAAATGTCCCGGTATATGGCTTGAACAGCAACTCGCCATGCTGTCGCTCGTGCGGCCTGCTGTCCCGCCGCGTACTCGGTCCGATGGGCGTATCAAGCATCCTACCGCCCTCGCAAACGCTCTCGCACCATCCGGCCTGACCCCGTCAAATCGCGGTCCGCCCAGCCGCCGCCCGACGCCGCGCCGGGACGCAGCGCTGCCGAGGTCTCCGCCTTGTCCATGATCGACCAGTTGACGTCGCCGATCCGGCGCGCCGCGAGCCAGCGCCACCAGGCGCGCGTCTCGGCCGTCGCCAGCCGGCCGTTCCCGTCGGCTTCGCTGGCACCCCATTCGGTCACGAACAGCGCCGCGCCGCGCGAGCGCGCCCGGTCGGCCTTCCGCCGGAGCGCCGCGCCGTGGGTGCCGGCGTAGAAGTGGAGCGTGTAGGCCGTGTTCGCCGAACGGAGCGGATCGGCGGCGGCGACGTCCACGTCCTGCGACCAGGTCGGCGTCCCGGCCACGACGAGGTTGTCCGGGTCGATCGCCCGGATGCGCGCGATCACGCGCTCGTGATAGGGCTTCACCAGGTCCGACCAGCCATGCTCACGCAGCGGCTCGTTCCAGGTCTCGTAGATCAAGTTCGGCCGGTGCCCCCAACGCCGGGCCACCCGCTCGAAGAACAGAGCCGCCGCCTGCGGCTCGGGCCGGTGGGCGTGCCAGTCAACGATGACGTACAGCCCTTCCGCGATCGCCGCGTCGACCACGGCCGCCGCCTTGGCGAACTCGCGTTCCGGGTGCTCGAGATAGCCGCCCTCGTGGACGCCCACGGCCACGCGGACGACGGAGATCCGCCAGTCGCGCCGGAGCCAGCGGATCGTCCGTGGATCGTAGAACCGGCCGCCCCACTGGCTCCAGAACAGCGACACGCCGCGGAGCGCCACGGGACGCCCGCGCCGGTCCACCACCGCGCCGCCCGCGACCCGGAGCGCCCCATGCGCCTCGACCGGGCGCACGGCCCGCACACTCGCCGGCAGAGGGGTCGCGTGCAAAAGGAGCGCCGCCGCGATCACTCGCGGCGGCGCCCAGACCCGGGTCGGAGGAGAGATACCCGGAGGCAGGGGATCAGAAGTTCACGCGCAGGCGGACGCCGGCCGTGCGCGGGTCGTTGAGGAAGCGCAGGTTCAGCCCCGGCGCGAAGATCGCCTTGGTGGACGCGTCCTCGTTCAGCAGGTTGGCCACGAACCCCTCGATCCGCCACCGATCGCCCGGCGCGGTGAAGCCGACGCCGAGGTTGAGCGTGACGAAGCCGTCCACCCGGTCGCCGAAACCGAGCGCCACCGCGTCGGCGGTGGTGCCGTCCTGGCGCGTGATCGTCTGCTCGTTGTACACGCTGAGGAAATAGTCGGACCGGTAGTTGGCCAGCACTTGCCAGTCGAACCGGCCGAAGCCCGCGTCGATGACCTGCTGCACCCGGCCGATCAGGTTCAGCTTCGACACGTTTGGCAGGCGGTTGCCCGCGAGGTCCGCGACCGGCGTCGCCGCGGCGTTGCCGAAATTCTGCTCGCGGATGTCGGCGATCGAGCCCTGCTGCACCTCCGGCTCGACGTAGAGGAGGTTGCCGCTGATCGTGAAGCCCGCGGGCAGGTCGACCGACCCTTCGACCTCCAGGCCGTAGATGCGCGATTTGGCGACATTTAGGTTGAGCAGCGAGGAGCCCCGGGCCGTGCCGTCCGGGTTCACGCCGAACGAGAAGATCTGCTGGAAGACCTGGTCCCGGTAGTCGTAGTAGAAGGCGGACAGATTCAGCGTCGCGCGCCGGCCGCCCAGCGTGAACCGGTTCTTGGAGCCGAGCTCGAATGCGGTGACGCTTTCCGGATCGTACACGGGCGCGATGAACTGGCCGGCGTTGTCGGGATCGGGAATGGTGTCGTTGAAGCCGCCCGACTTGTGGCCGGTGCTGATCGTCCCGTAGAACAGGTTGGCCGGCGTGAAGTCGTATTCGAAGCCGACGCGGTAATCGAGGAACTTGTCCTCGTACGAGCCGAACTGCTGCGCGGGCGCGGAGATGCCCGCGACATACGGGTAGGTGCCGTTCGCGTTGCACTGGTTGTCGACCGCATCCAGCGTGGAGTCGGTCAGCTCGTTGTCGATGCACCGGCCGTTGCGGATGTCCGGCGCGGCCGCGAGCAACGCCTGGATCTGCGAGCCCAGCGAGTCGCGCGTCCCGAACCGCTTCACGCCCTGGAGCATGTAGTTGAGCAGCGCCGGCTCCGACCGGTCGGACACGTCGAAGCTCGCCCGGTCGAAGAAGGCGGGCTGGAACCCCGGCGTGCCGAAGCGCGAAAAGAAGGTGCCGGCGAACGGCGCGCCCGGCTGGTTCGCGCCGAGCCCGAGCGCGAAGTTACCCCCGATGCCATAGCGGGACTTCTCCTCGTCCGTGTAGCGGAGGCCGCCCTTGACCCGGAAGGCGTCGGTGACGCTGAACGTGCCGTCGGCGTAGACCGCGAAGGACTCGCTGTCGACGTCGGGCATGGTGAACTCGGTGCCCGAGTAGAAGACGCCCTTGTCCTGCAGCGAGAACAGCGCCGCCTTCTGGTCCTCCTTGAAGTAGAACATGCCCGCCGATCCCAGGAAGCGGCCGGTGTCCGGCGTGACCAGCCGCGCCTCGTAGACCTGGCTCTTCGAGACGGTCGCCCAGAACTGGTTGGAGAAGTTGTCGTAGTCGACCGCGGCCAGATCCCGCCCCGGATAGGCGATGCCGTCGTTCTCGGCATTGGTCTGGTTGAAGTCGACGTCGCGGTAGCTGCCCATCAGCTCCAGCGACACCGGACCGAAATCGTAGGCGAGCTTGCCCGTGACGCCCCAGGTGACCGAGTCGAGATCGCCTTGCCAGCCGCGGTAGACGACGTCGCGTAGGTTCAGGTCGTCCGTGTCGAAGCCGCCGAACTGCGGGTTCGCCGTGGTGGGCGACGCGACGGCGGCGAAGACGTTCGCGCCGGGATAACCGGTGCCGCCTTCCTTCACGTAATCGCCGACGACGTACAGCGTGAGCCGCTCCGACGGCTCCCAGAGCAGGCTTCCGCGGAAGGACAGCACGTCCTCCTCGCCCGCGGGCGTCAGATTGTTCGACAGCCCGGCGTTGTTGAAGTAGCTGTCATGATATTGCGAGAAGCCGGCGAGGCGCACCGCCAGCGTGTCGCCGACGGGCAGGTTGAGCGCGGCCTCGACGACTCGCTGGTCGTAGTTGCCGAAGCCGGCCGAGACGAAGCCGCCGACCTCGCCCATCACCGGACGCTTGGTGATGATGTTGATGGTGCCCGCGACCGCGTTGCGCCCGCGCAGCGTGCCCTGCGGGCCCTTCAGCACCTCCACGCGCTCCAGGTCGTAGAACTGGCCGCCGAGACCGCGGGGGCGGGGGACGTACACGTCGTTGATGTGCGTCGCGGCCGACGGGTCACCCAGCTCGGTGTTGTTCGACGAGCCGACGCCGCGGATGTAGATCTCGATATTGCCTTCCTGGTTGGCGATGTTCAGGCCGGGCACCACGAAGGCGAGGTTGCGGAGCTGGTTGTTGACGCCGGACTGGTCGAGGTCGTCCTGGCTAAACGACTGGATGGCGGAGGCGACGTCCTGCAAGTTTTGCTCGCGTCGTTCGGCGGTGACGACGACGTCGTCCGTCTGAATGGCGCCCGCGTCCGGCGAGTTCTGCTGGCCGACGCGCTCGGCGCGGCTCCCTTGGGTGGGCGGGCCCGTCACCTCGGCCGACTGGGCCAGCGCGCCCGTCGGCGCGCACAGCAGCGCCACGGGCGCGGCGCAGCACAAAAGTGTCCAGTTGATCGGGCGCATCGTGTTCCTCCCCTGAGATATGGTCGGTCTGCGCCGACCCATCGAATCACAACAGCGCAGACCGACAGCGCTGTCAACATCGCTTCGTCGCGTCGGTCGAGATGCACGCCGTGCCCGCGTCAGGGCCGGCCGCAGCGCTGCTGCGGCACCTGCGCGCTGGCGACGACGACGTCCGACACGTCGAGCGTCAGCGGCCCCGGCGCCGTGAGCACGAAGGGGGCGGCGAGCTTGCCCATGTCCAGGCCCTGCGTCGCGAAGCAGCGGAGCGGGACAGCGACCGTTCCCCAGTCCCGGCCGGTCGCGCCAAGCCCGGCGAGCGGCACCGATACCTGCTTGCCCGATGCGTCGCGTTGCGCGACCGTGAGGCCTGCGGTGCTTCCGGCCACCACGCGGTACTGCAGGACGAGGCTCAATTCGCCGTTCGCCTCGCGCTGAAGGTCCTCCGGCGTCGGTGCCTCGATCGCGACGCTCGCCGGCGCAGACCCGGACCAGACGAGGCGGCGCGCGTCTTCTTGCGCGCGGCGGTCGACGCCCGCCACCGACAGGGTGCTCCCGGGCAGCGCGCCCTGGTTGCCCGACACCGCCGCACGCACGGCTGGCGAGGAGGAGAGGGCGAGCGCGAAGCCGGTGCGCACGCGGCCGCCGCCAAACAGCGGGCCCGGTCCGGCGGGTAGCGTGGGCCGCTCCTCCGACAGCCGGGGCACGGCGGCTGGGCGCCGGTAGCTCAGCCCGTAGCCGAGCGGGAACAACGGGTCGTAGGCCGGGTCGCCGCGATTCAGTCGGGCCTGATCCGCGCGCTTGGGCCAGGAAAAGGAGAGCGCACCCGTGAAGTCGTGCCGGACTCGCCCGGAGGCGTCGCGCAGCAGCACGTCTGCCACGCCGCCGCCCTCCGTCCCCGGCAGGAAGGCGGCGACGAACGCGCCCGCGGCGTTGATCTCCGGATTGACCCACATAGGCCGGCCGGAGAGGAACACCGCGACTGTGGGAACGCCCACGGCGCGCAGCTTCCGAAGCGTCTCGAGGTCGCGCTTGTCGCTGGGCGAGTATTCCAGCGTCACGCGGTCGCCGACAAACTCGGCGTAGGGCTCCTCGCCGAACACCACGATCGCGGCGTCCGGCTTGGCGGCGAAGCTCCCGTCGGGGCTTAGCGCGGCTTGGCCGCCCGCGGCGCGCACCGCTTCGTCGATCCCGCTCCAAATGCTCTGGCCGTTAGGGAAGTCGGCGTTCGAGACGCCCGTACCCTGCCAAGATAACGTCCAGCCGCCCGACTGGCGCGCGATCGAGTCCGCCGCGCCGCCCGCGACCAGGATCCGCCGGCGCGGGTCGAGCGGCAGCACCCCGTCGTTTTTCAGTAGCACCATCGACGCGCGCACAGCGCGGCGCGCGAGCGCGCGATGCTCCGCCGAGCCGAGCAGGTCGAATTGTCCTGCGATCGCGCGCTCAGACGGCCGCGGCGCGTCGAACAGCCCTAGCCGGGACTTCAGCCGAAGGACGCGCCTGACCGCGTCATCGAGGCGCGCCGGTGCGATCTCGCCCGATTTCGCCTGCGCGACCGTGTTGCTCCACAGGTCGCGCCAGCCGTCGGGCGCCATGAACAGGTCGAGCCCCGCGTTGATCGCGGCCGCGCAGCTGATGTTGGAGCAGCCGGGGACCTGCCCGTGCGCGTTCCAGTCGCCGACCACGACGCCGTCGAAGCCCCAGCGCTCCTTCAGCACCCCGGTCAACAACGACCGGTTGCCGTGATGCTTCACGCCCTGCCACGACGAGAAGCTCGCCATCACGGTCAGCGCGCCCGCCTTCAGCGCGGGCGGGTAGCCCGCGGCATGCACGTCGCGCAGCGTCGCTTCGTCGACACGCGCATCGCCCTGGTCGCGTCCGCCCTCCGTACCGCCGTCGGCGACGAAGTGCTTGGCGGTCGCCGCCACGCGGCCAGCGCCGAGGAAGCCCGGCTTTCCGATCGCGCCCTGCAGGCCGGTGACCACCGCGCCCGCATAGGAGGCGACCAGCGCCGGATCTTCCGAATAGCCCTCGTAGGTGCGGCCCCAGCGGTCGTCGCGCACGACCGCTAGTGTGGGCGCGAAGCTCCAGTCCTGGCCCGCGACCGCGGTTTCGAGCGCAGTGACGCGGCCGATCGCCTCGACCAGCGCGGGGTCGCGCGCCGCGCCCAGCCCGATATTGTGCGGGAAGATCGTGGCGCCCGGGACGTTGTTGTTGCCGTGGACGGCGTCCGTGCCCCAGATCGGCGGGATGCGGAGCCCGTCCGGGCGCATCGCCGCGTCCCAGAACGCGTCGGCGAGGCGCAGCCACTCCGCCGGCGGCGCCAGGTCGCGCCCTC
>DASVSW010000011.1:0-7376 GCA_036387895.1 Sphingomonas sp. | reverse complement strand
GCCGACCGCGCCTTCGCGGTGCATTTCGGAGAGGTCCGCCCGACGCCCGCCCGGCTGGCCGACGCGCGGATGAAGCCCGCGCTGGCCCCGCTCGGCCCCGATCCTTTCCCGCCGGTCCAGGTCGCCGCCGCCCAGCCCAGGCCGGTCGCCGTCGCGCAGGCCGCGGCCAAGAAGCCGACTTGGCGCGACCGTCAACGCGAACGTCGCGAGCGACGCTTCGGGCCAGGGGTGCAGGTTGCCGCCGTGGCGCCCGCGCCTAAGCCGGTGGCGCCGCAGGCGCAACCGCCCGCCTTCGGGGGCCGTCCCGTTGCGCTGGCCCAAGCCGCGCCCGCGCCCCGCTCTCCGCAGTCCGGGCTCGTCCTCGGCCAGCGGCCGCGGGAGACGACGATCGTCCCGCAGTCCGCGCCGCGGCCCGCTTTCACGCCGCCCACCACCGTGGCGCGCACGGGCGTTCCTGCGACCACGACGCCTTCGGCCGGTCCGCCCGTCCAGATCGCGGCGCGGCCCGCTTCGCCGGCTCCGGTCGCGGCGCAGCCCGCCGCGCCGGTCCAGGTCGCCGCCCTCGCGCCGCAGCCCGCTCCGCCTGCGGCGTCGGTCGCGACCGCCTCCGCTTCAACGAGCTTCTCGACGCCGCAGCCGCAGATCGGCGTGCGCGTGCCGATCGAGACGGGGAGCCTGGCGTCGAACGCTACGACTCCGCCGCCGGTGGTCGCTGCCGCTTCTCCGTCGTCTGCTCCGACGGGCGTAGCGGCTCCGGCTATCACGGCTGCGGCCACGCTCACGCCGACCGCTCCGGTCGCCCAGCCGACACCCGGTCTAGCGACGCTCTCGCCCGCGCCGACTACGGTTGCGCCTTCGCCCATGACGGCGGCGGCGGCTCAGCCGGTTCCCGTCCCTCCGGCCTCCGCGCCCGTCACGACCGCGGCGGTTCAGCCGGCTCCCGGGTTCACGCCCTTGACGCCCGCGCCGAGCTCCGTCGGGGCCGAGCCGTCGCCGCTCGCCGCGGCCGCGCCTTCCGCGCCGGTGCGGAGCGAGGACTCGATCCTCGCGCGCATCGTCGCGTCGATCACCGTCCCCGGCGAGGAACTGGGCGTGACCGCGCCGGAGCGCCAGGAGATCGCGGCGGCGACCCGGTCCGATCCGACCACCGCCCGGACGCTGGAGCAAGGCGCCGCCGAGGCCGCGCGCGAGACCGCCGACCGCACCGCGGCCGCGCGCACCATCGCCGCCACTTCCAAGTCGACCGCCCGGTCGAAGGCGGCGGCCAAGCCCAAGCCGGCCGACGCCGAGCAGGAGGAGGCCGAGCCCGCCGTCCGCAAGGGCCGGCGTGGCAAGGTCGAGCTCGCCTCGCGCTCGAAGCCGGCCGCCAAGGATGAGGACGTCGGGACCGGCGCGTCCAAGCGCGCCTCCGACAAGAAGGGCAAAGCCGCCGACAAGACGGCGCTCGCCAAGAAGGACGCGGGCAAGAAGGAGAAAGACGACGCCGAGGACGGCCGCATCTGGGTGCAGGTCGCGGGCGGCGCGCAGGAGTCCGACCTGCCCAAGGCCTGGGCGGCGGCGCAGCGCAAGGCGTCGGCGCTGAAGGGCCGGGTCGCGTACAGCACGCCGCTGCGCGCGACCAACCGCGTCGTCACCGGCCCGTTCAAGACCAAGGCGGAGGCCCAGACCTTCGTGAACCAGCTCGCGCGTCAGGGCGTATCCGCGTTCCAGTACGAAGGCGGCGCGAAGCAGAAGCTCACCAAGCTGCCGGCCAAATGAGCGAACGGGCGCGCTGGGCCGCGGACCCGGCGCGGAGCAGGGGACGGCGGCACGCCGAGCATTCGGTCGAGCGGGGCCCGCGCGACGCGTTCCAGCGCGACCGCGACCGCGTGGTCCACTCGATCAGCTTCCGCCGCCTCCGCCATAAGACGCAGGTCTTCATGGCGCCCGACGGCGACCATTTCCGCGTCCGGCTGACCCACTCGATCGAGGTGGCGCAGATCGCCAGGGTGATCGCGCGCGCGCTGGGGCTGAACGAGGACCTGACCGAGGCGGTGAGCCTCGCGCACGATATTGGCCATCCGCCTTTCGGCCATGCCGGCGAGGACGCGCTGAAGGACGCGCTCGCCGGACAAGGAGGCTGGGACCATAACGGCCACACGCTTCGTGTCCTGACCGAGGTCGAGCGGCCTTATCCGCGTTGGTCGGGTCTCAACCTGACCTGGGAGACGCTGGAGGGGTTGGCCAAGCACAACGGGCCGCAGCGCCACCCCGGATGGGCGATGCGCGCGGCGGACGAGGCGTTCCCGCTCGAGCTGACGCAGTGGCCCTCGCTGGAGGCGCAGGTCGCGGCGATCGCGGACGACATCGCCTACGACAACCACGACATCGACGACGGCCTGCGCGCAGGGCTGCTGACGCTCGACCAGCTGCTCGAACAGCCGCTGGTGCGGCGCAGCTGGGAAGCGGCGTGCGCGCGCTTTCCCGACATCGATCCGGCGCAGCTGGCCGGCGAGACGGTGCGCGGCCAGATCGGCGCGATGGTCAACGACCTGATCGCCGAGACCGAGCGGCGGGTCGAGCGCGCCGGGATCGCGGAGATCGAGGACGTGCGGAAGGCGGGTCGGGCGCTGGTCGGCTTCTCGGACGCGATGCGCGAGGAGGAGCGCGACTTGAAGCGCTTCATGTACGCCAACCTCTACCACCATCCCCGCCAGCTCGAGGCCGCCGCGGCGGCGCGCGACGTGGTGGCGGGCCTGTTCGCCGCCTATCGCGACGACCCGGCGACGCTGCCGCCCGAATGGGGCGCCCGGCTGCCCGACGAGGAGCCCTGGCGCAGCCGCCACGTCGCCGACTTCATCGCCGGGATGACCGACCGCTACGCCGTCACCCGCTACCGCGAGCTGGTCGGGCCGATCGACCTGCCGGACGGCTTCTGAGGCGAACGCCGCGTTCCTTTTAAGCCGCGCTTGCCCTAAACGCCCGGCCCATGACGCTTTACACCCGGTTCGCCGCGCATATCGACGCGGCGCTCGACACGCTCGTGGCCCAGGGGACGATCCCGGCCGATCTCGACCGCCGCAACGTGACGGTGGAGCCGCCGCGCGACGCCTCGCATGGCGACCTCGCGACCAACGCGGCGATGGTCCTGGCGAAGCCCGCGAAGACCAACCCGCGCCAGCTGGCGGACGCGATCGCGGCGGAGCTTGGCAAGCTCGACGAGGTCGCGACCGCGTCGGTGGCGGGGCCGGGCTTCATCAACCTCGCGCTGACCGACGACGCCTGGCGCGGCGAGCTGAGCGCCGTGATCGACGCGGGCGACGCCTATGGCCGGTCGCGGACGGGCGAGGGGACGACGGTCAACATCGAGTACGTCTCCGCCAACCCGACGGGGCCGATGCACATGGGCCATTGCCGCGGCGCGGTGGTGGGCGACGCGTTGGCGAAGCTGCTCGAGTTCGCCGGGCATCGCGTGATCCGCGAATATTACATCAACGACGCAGGGGGGCAGGTCGACGTGCTCGCGCGCTCGGCGCACCTGCGCTACCGCGAGGCGCTGGGCGAGACGATCGAGATCCCGGAAGGCCTATACCCCGGCGACTATCTCGTCCCCGTCGGCCAGGCGCTGGCGGCCGAGCATGGCGACCGGTACGCGGCGGCGCCCGAAGCCGAGTGGCTGGTCCCGTTCCGGCGCTTCGCCGTGGACGCGATGATGGATCTGATCCGCGCCGATCTCGCGCTGCTCGGCATTCACCACGACGTCTTCGCGTCGGAAGCGGCGCTCCAGGCCGCGGGCAAGCCGGAAGCCGCCGAGGCGAGCTTACGCGCGCGCGACCTGGTGTATGACGGCGTGCTCGAAGCGCCCAAGGGCGAGACGCCGGAGGACTGGGAGCCGGTCGAGCTGCCGCTGTTCCGTTCGACGCGCTACGGCGACGACCAGGACCGGCCGATCAAGAAGTCGAACGGGCAATGGACCTATTTCGGTGCCGACCTCGCCTATCATTATCAAAAGGCCGAAGGCGCGGACGCGCTGATCGACATCTGGGGCGCGGACCATGCCGGCACCGTCAAGCGCATCCAGGCGGCGGTGCAGGCGCTGACCGACGGCAGGACGCGCTTCGACGTGAAGCTGATCCAGATGGTCCGGCTGCTCCGCGGCGGCGAGCCGGTGAAGATGTCCAAGCGGGCCGGCAACTTCGTGACGCTCGCTGAAGTCGTGCGCGAGGTCGGGCGCGACGTCGTGCGCTTCACCATGCTGACCCGGCGCGCCGACGCGCAGATGGATTTCGACTTCGCCAAGGTGGTCGAGGCTTCGAAGGACAACCCCGTCTTCTACGTCCAATACGCCCATGCGCGGATCGCCTCGCTCCACCGGCGCGCGGCCGAGGCGGGGGTCGAAGAGGCCCGCGCCGACCTGTCCCGGCTTGACACGGAGGAGCTGGCGCTCGTGAAGCTCGCGGCGCAGTTCCCCCGCACCGTCGAGACGGCGGCGGCGACGCGCGAGTCGCATCGGATCGCCTTCTACCTCTATGACTTGGCGGCGGCTTTTCACGCGTTGTGGAACGTCGGCAACGATCGTCCGGACCGCCGCTTCATCCAGGCGGATGATCCAGGTGTCACGCACGCGCGTCTGTTCTTGGCGTCCGCGGTCGGGCAGATTATCCGAAACGGCTTGAGCATCATGGGCGTCGAAGCCGTCCAGGAGATGAACTGATGGCCGAAAGCATGGACCTGCGCGACGAGGATCGGCTCCCCTGGCTCGAGACGGTCGAGCCGGACGATGAGGAGGAGCGCTCCGGCGCCGGCCGCAAGATCGCGCTGACCCTGCTCGCGCTGGCGCTGGTCGTCGCGATCGGTTTCGGCATCCTGCAATGGCAGCGTAGCCAGACCGGCGGCGACGGCACGCTGATCGCGGCGCAGGAAGGCGACTATAAGGTGCGTCCCGACGATCCCGGCGGCCTCAAGGTCGAGGGCGAGGGCGACACCGCCGTCGCGACCAGCGCCGGCGCCAAGGCCGGGACGGGATCGGTCGATCTGCGCCAGGTGCCGGAGACGCCAGTCGCCAGCACCGCGCCCAAGGCTCGGCCGACGCCCGCGCCGAACGCCGGCCGCAACGCCGTGGCCCAGGTGCCCGAGTCCGGCGGTCGTCTCGTGGCCGCTCAGCCGATGGGTCCGTCGCGTGTCAACGTGCCGGGCATGGTCGGCGGCGGCGCCTTGGTGCAGCTCGGCGCCTATCCCAGCGACGCCGCGGCGAACGCGGCCTGGGGCGCCTACGCCAAGCGGTTCGGCTATCTGGCGCCGCTCGGCAAGTCGGTCGAGCGCGCCGAGGTGGGCGGCCGCACCGTCCATCGCCTGCGTGTCAACGCGGGCAGCGCGAACCAGGCGGCGGACATCTGCGGTCGGCTGCGCGTGGCGGGCGAGAGCTGCTTCGTGACGAGCTGAGCCTCGCCCCCCTCCCAACCGGGGAAGCGATGGCGTAAGCGCCGCGCATGAAACCCGTCATCTACGGCCTGTCCGGCCCGGTCCTCACCGCCGACGAAGCGGCGTTCTTCCGTTCGGCGGACCCGGTCGGCTTTATCCTGTTCCGCCGCAACATCGAGGACCGGGCGCAGCTCCGTGCGCTGACCGACTCGCTCCGCGACCTCGCCGGCCGGACGGACGTGCCGATCCTCATCGATCAGGAGGGCGGTCGCGTCTCGCGCATGGCCCCGCCGGAATGGCCGGCCTTCCCGGCCGGGCCGGCGTTCGACCGATTGTACGACGTGGCGCCCATGTCCGCGATCCAGGCGGCGCGCGCCAACGCGCAGGCGCTGGGGCTGATGCTGGCGGAGGTCGGGATCAACGTCGATTGCCTGCCGCTGCTCGACGTGGTCCAGCCCGACACGACCGACGCGATCTCCACGCGCGCTTACGGCGCCGAGCCGATGCGCGTGGCGGCGATCGGCCGCGCGGTGCTCGAGGGGTTGGCCGCGGGGGGCGTCGTCGGCGTGATGAAGCACATGCCCGGCCATGGCCGCGCGATCGTCGACACTCATCACCACCTGCCGACCGTCACCGCATCGGACGACGAGCTGGAGGTCGACCTGGAGCCGTTCCGGGCGCTGGCCGACCGCGCGGTGATGGGGATGACCTCGCACATCGTGTTCCAGGCTTGGGACGCCGACCGGCCCGCGACGCTGTCGCCGACGGTCGTCGAGGAGGTCATCCGCGGCCGCATCGGCTTCGACGGGCTGTTGATGACCGACGACATCGACATGAAGGCGCTGTCGGGCACCGCCGGCGAGAAAGCTCACGCCTCGATCGCGGCCGGGTGCGACGTGGTGCTCGACTGCTGGGCGCGCATGGACGAGATGGAGGAGATAGCGGGCCGGCTCGGCGACATGCCGGATCGGTCGCGGGCGCGCCTCGACCGCGCGATGGCGACGCTCACGCCGCCGGAGGGCGACTTCGACGAGCTGATCGCGACGCGCGACGCGTTCCTGGCGCTGGCGTAACCGCGGCGTCACGGGAACATAGCAGTGGCGGATGATCGCGCGCCCACCTAGATAGGCGCTCAACCATCGGGAGTTTCGTCATGGGCGGTTTCAGCCTTCCGCATCTGCTCGTCCTCGCGGTCGTCGCTATCCTGTTACTGGGCGGCGGTCGCTTCTCCGCGCTGATGGGCGACGTCGCCAAGGGCGTGAAGAACTTCAAGAAGGGCATGTCCGAGGAGGACGAGGCCGCGGCTAAATCCGCCGCGCGCATCGAGTCGCCCCCACCCGTCGACACCGCGATCGACCGCGACGGCGCGCGCGTCCGCGACGACCGCTGATCCGGACCGACGGCGGGGCGCCCCTATGTTCGACGTCGGGTGGTCCGAGTTCGTGCTGGTGGCCGTGGTCGCGCTGGTCGTGATCGGGCCCAAGGACCTGCCTAAGGCGATGCGCGTGCTCGGCTACTGGGTCGGCCGCGTGCGCAGCGTCGGTCGCCAGTTCCGTGCCGGTTTCGACGACATGGTGCGCGAGGCCGAGCTGGCGGAGATGGAGAAGCGCTGGGCCGCGGAGAACGCGCGGATCATGGCGGAGCATGGCGCCGTCCTCTCCGGAACGCCCGCGGTGACGCCGTCGCCGTCGCCGTCATACGATACGGCCGCGACCGACGCGTCCGACCGCCTCCCGCCGATCCCTCATGATCACGACGCGCTGCCGCTCGCCGAGCCGGCGATGGAGCCGATCCGCGTCGAAAAGCCCGAGATCCGGCCCGCGCCGGGCGAGGCCGCGGCGCCGCGCGGCGACGGGGTGACCTCGTGAGCGAGGAGATCGACGAAAGCCGCGCGCCGTTGCTCGATCACCTGATCGAGCTGCGCCGACGCTTGCTCTGGTCGATCGCAGCGCTGGCCGTGGCGTTTGGCGCCTGCC
>DASVSW010000010.1:0-6290 GCA_036387895.1 Sphingomonas sp. | reverse complement strand
TCCAACGCCTGCAGGAACTTCGACCGGTCGGCCTTCCCGAACGGCGCGGGGCCGCCGAGCTGGTCGCCGCCGGCGCGCCCGCGGCCCGCGGACCGCGCCCGGGCGGGCATGACGACCGACGCCCCCGGCCGGGCGCGTCGCGCGGCGGCCCGCCCCGCGCGCCGTACCGCGCCAAGCGCCCGTGACGCCAGCCGGTGTGGGCGTCGGCGCCGGCCGGCGCGTGCTGGTCGACGCAGACGCCTGCCCGGTCAAGGACGAGGTCTACAAGGTCGCGCTCCGCCACGGCGTGCCGGTCACGATCGTGTGCAACGGCGGCGTCCGCGTCCCCGACCACCCGCTGATCGCCCGCGTGGTCGTGAGCGACGCCTTCGACGCCGCCGACGACTGGATCGCCGACGCCGCCGGCCCGGGCGCGGTGGTGGTGACGGGCGACATCCTGCTCGCCGACCGCGTGCTGAAGGCGGGTGCGGCCGCGCTGTCGCCGTCGGGCAAGCCCTTCACCACCAGCTCGATCGGCGCCGCCATCGCCACCCGCGCCATCATGGCCGACCTCCGCGCCGGCGGCGACCAGCTCGGCGGCCCCGCGCCGTTCGGGAAGGCCGACCGGTCGAAGTTCCTGCAGGCGTTGGACGAGGCGCTGGTGCGGCTGGGGCGGTGACCCGCCCGTGCGTGGCCTTGAGATAACTACGCCTCGGGCGAAGGTCCGCTGACGATCGGGACCGAACTGCCGTCCTCCCTACTCAGTCCATGCGTCGGCGAGCGATGAGGGCGGGTTGGTCGCACCCGTCTCCATGTCGTCACGCCGTCGACCTGCGGTCGCAGTCGGGGCGAGCTGTCGGGGCCATGATAGTAGGCGACGTACCGAGCTCGGTCGGTCGTCGGCCCGCTCGGTCCAGGAGAACGGGAGATGTCCCTTTTCGCGCGCGCCGCGGCCGCGACGCTGCTCGCTTTGCCCGTGAGCTTCACCGCATCAGCGTCGGAGACGACGGCTTCCCCTGCACCCGTGCAGGTCGTGGAGCCCGCGTCGAGCGTTGAGCATGCGCCGGTCCCGGAGCCTATGCCATCGCCGGTCGAGAACGTTCCCGAGGCGGACCCCAACGCGCCCGTGCTGGCCGCCGCAGCCTCGCTGGAACCGGGTGGGTTCCATTGGATCTCAGACGCTCCGGCCGAAGGACGACTGCTGCTCGTGGTCAGCATTCCCGACCAGAAGCTATACGTCTATCGCGCGAACCGATTGCTCGCGGTGAGCACCGTGTCCACGGGTAAACCCGGCCATGCGACGCCGACGGGGGTGTTCCCCATCCTGGAGAAGCGGCGCGAGCACTACTCCAACCTCTACAACAACGCGCCCATGCCGTTCATGCAACGGCTGACCTGGGATGGGGTGGCTCTGCACGGGGGCAAGCTGCCGGGCTATCCGGCGTCGCACGGATGCGTACGTTTGCCCAACGCCTTCGCGGAACGGCTGTTCGCGGTCACGGACCGGGGTGGCCTGGTGGTCGTCACCGCCCGGCCTTTCACCGAGTTGGCCGAGCACGACGCGCAGTTCCGGCCTACCGACGCGATGCTCTTGGCGAGCGCCGGACATCGAGCGGTGCGGCGATAGCAAATCCTGATCCACGAGAGGTCGGAGGCGGACCGCTGAGCGCTCTAGCGGCCCTACCCTGCCCGTCCAGCGGTGGCGGCCTCCTCCCATCGACGGGAGGAGACCGGCCGCCTCAGGCCGCGACCGCCTCGTCGGCGCCCACCGCGTCCTTTTTCGCCGCGAGCTTCGCGGCCAGCTTGCGGTGCGTCGCCAGCGCCTGCCCGACCACCTGGTCCATATTGTAGTAGCGGTAGGTCGCGAGCCGGCCGACGAAGGTCACGTCGCCCTGCGCCACGGCCAGCGCCTCGTATTTCTTGAACAGCTGCTGGTTCTCGTCGCGCGGGATCGGGTAATAAGGATCGCCCTCCGCCGACGGGATCTCGTAGGTGATGCTCGTCTTGGGGTGCACCTGTCCGGTCAGGTACTTGTACTCGGTGATCCGGGTGTGCGGCGTCGACTGCTTGGGGTAGTTCACCACCGCGACCGGCTGGAACACCTCCACGTCGTGCGTCTCGTGGACGAACTGGAGCGAGCGGTAGGGCAGCTTGCCGTAGCGATGCCCGAAATACTCGTCGATCGGTCCCGTGAAGACGAGGTGATCGTACGAATAGACGTCGCGGACCTGCTTATAGTCGACGCCGAGCATCACGTCGATGTTCGGATGGTCGAGCATCCGCTCGAACATCTTGGTGAAGCCGTGGAGCGGCATCGCCTGGAACGTGTCGGTGAAGTAGCGGTCGTCGGTGTTGGTCCGCGTCGGCACGCGCGCCGTCACCGACTTGTCGAGCTCGGACGGGTCCATGCCCCACTGCTTGCGGGTATAGCCCTGGAAGAAGGTCTCGTAGAGTTCGCGCCCGACCTTCGAGATCACCACGTCGGCCGACGTCTTGATCACGTCCACCGGCTCGGCGCGGCTCTCCAGATAGGCTTCCGCCTCCTCGTCCGTCTTCAGGTCGAGGTCGTAGAGCACGTTCAGCGTCGTGCGGTTGATCGGCATCGGCACCAGCTTGCCGTCGATGTCGGCCAGCACGCGGTGTTCGTACTGGCGCCACTCGGTGAACTGCGAGAGGTAGTCGAACACGTCCGCCGAGTTGGTGTGGAAGATGTGCGGGCCGTACTGGTGGATCAGCACGCCGGCCTGATCGAGATGGTCGAACGCGTTGCCCGCGATGTGCGGGCGGCGGTCGACGACCAGCACGCGCAGGCCCGACTGCGACGCCAGCCGCTCCGCCATCACCGATCCGGCGAACCCTGCGCCCACGACCAGCACGTCGTAATGCGTGCCGGGATCGGGCCGGTCGGTCGGGCTGACCACCGCCTCGACCTTGCCGTGCGCCTCGACCTCGTCGGCCATCAGCGCCGCCATCTCGGCCGCGGTGCGGTCCCACGACCCGCGCGCCAGCTGCGCGTCGGCCTCGTCCAGCCACGCCTGATCGTCGCCCTGGGCGAGCGCCATCGCCTCCTCGCAGGCTTGGACGAAGGCCTCGGGCGTGTCGGCGATCTTGACGCCCTGGAGGTGGCCGTAATGGCGGACCACGTCCGTCACCGGCGTGGAGACGACGGGACGGCCCGACGCCAAGTATTCGGGCGTCTTGGTCGGGCTGATGAACCTGGTCGCGTCGTTGATCGCGAACGGCATCAGCGCCACGTCCCAGCCGCTCATGTACGCGGGCAGGTCGGCGTAATCGCGGCCGCCGAGATAGTGGATGTTGTCGCGCCGCGGCAGGTCGGCGAAGTCGATCTTCACCACCGGGCCGATCACGACGACCGACCATTCGGGATGCGCGTCGGCCAGCGCCGCCAGCATCTCGAGGTCGAACCGCTCGTCGACCACGCCCGCCCAGCCCAGCTTGGGCGCGGCGATGCCGGCCTGGTCGGCGGGCTCCGCCTTGATGCCGCGCGCCCGGGCGAAGTGCGACACGTCGACCGAGGACGGGAAAGCGTGGACGGACGAATGCCGGTCGCGCTTCGCCTCGTAAAGGCTGGTGCCGCCCGTGAAGACGAGGTCGGCGATCTTGAGCAGCTTCGCCTCGAGCTCGAGCAGCTCAGGGCTGGCGCCCTTGAAGTTGGCGAGCTCGTCCATGCAGTCGTACACGGTGCAGCCCGCCTCGATATGCTCCGAGATCGGCAGCATCATCGGCGTGTAGTACCAGCGGATCATCGGCCCCTGCGCCGGATGCTCGGCGAGCCACGCGTCGAGCAGGTCGCGGCACTGCTCGCGCTCCCACACGCCCTGGCGCGGCAGCCACGGCGTCAGGCGGATCACGCCGGAGGCGGCGTCGACCTCCTCGCGGACCTCCGGCTCGGAGAGCGACGCGTCGAACAACGGCTCCTCCCAGAAGAGGACGCGGTGCGTCTGCGCGAAACGGCTCATCAGATGCTGCGGGCGCTGGAACACGAAGTCCCATCGCAGGTGGCTCAAGCAAAGGAGGGTCGGGCTTCCGCTCGGGATCTGAGCCTGGATCAGATGGGGCTTGGAGGCTTGCGGAAGCTGGTTTTTCACCTTTGGTGGAACCTTACTGTTGGATGAACAGCTATAACACGGAACATCTACTCAGGTTCCCGATTGATCCGGCCAAGCGAGTGAACGGTAACACAGATTAATCCTACAAATGACCTGGATTGATGAGGCGAGCGTGACGACGACGGTTCGGGATCGTCACACGCTCGCCGGACGAAACGAACGGAGCGAGCGGCATGTCCGAGCTTGAGCTATGGGGCGGAACCGAATGCACGGTGGTGCGCGTGGGCGACCGCTGGGGGGACCAGTCCCATCTGTCCGGCCACCATCTCCGCGACGCCGACCTCGACCTGTTCGCCCAGGTCGGCTTCAAGGCCATGCGTTATCCTGTAATCTGGGAGCGTGTGGCGCCCGGCGATCCGGAGGACTGCGATTGGAGCTGGACCGATGCGCGCCTCGGCCGGCTGCGCGATCTCGGGATCAGGCCCATCGCCGGCCTCGTCCATCACGGCAGCGGGCCGCACCACACGAACCTGCTCGACCCGGACTTCCCCGCCAAGCTCGGCCGCTACGCCGGCCAGGTCGCGCGCCGCTATCCGTGGATCCGCGACTGGACGCCCGTCAACGAGCCGCTGACCACCGCGCGCTTCTCGGCCCTCTACGGCCATTGGTACCCCCACGCGCGCGACGAGCGGAGCTTCTGGACCGCCTTGGTGAACCAGGTCGACGGCG
The DNA here is from genome assembly GCA_036387895.1 of Sphingomonas sp. Lineage (GTDB taxonomy): Bacteria > Pseudomonadota > Alphaproteobacteria > Sphingomonadales > Sphingomonadaceae > Sphingomonas. The sequence goes on along the minus strand of DASVSW010000010.1, from coordinate 1,512 downwards.
TCGCCCACGCGATGCGCGCGATCCGCGAGGTCGTGCCCGACGCCCGGCTGATCCAGACGGACGACCTGGGCCGCACCTACGCGACCGCGCCGCTGATGGCCCAGGCGCTGTTCGAGAACGCGCGGCGCTGGGCGGGATGGGACATGCTGTTCGGGCGGATCACGCCCGGGCACTTCCTGTGGGATCGATTGGCCAGCCACGGCCTCGCCGACCGGCTGGGGGCCATCGCCGCCGATCCGTGCCCGCCCGACGTGATCGGCGTGAACCATTACCTCACCAGCGAACGCTGGCTCGACCACCGGTTGCAGAACTACCCGCCGTCCACGCACGGCGGCAACGGCGTCCAGCGCTACGCGGACGTGGAGGCGATCCGCGTGCTCGACCCCGCCCCCGCCGGCCTTGCGGGCGCGCTGCGCGAAGCCTGGGATCGTTACCGCGTCCCGCTGGCGATCACCGAAGTTCATCTCGGCTGCACGCGCGAGGAGCAGCTGCGTTGGGCCGGCGAGGCGTGGGACACCGCGCGCGCGCTCCGCGACGAGGGGATCGACCTGCGCGGCGTCACGGCTTGGGCGGTGATGGGCAGCTGCGGCTGGAACACGCTCCTCACCAGCGAGGGCGTGTACGAGCCCGGCCTGTTCGACGTCAGCGGCGGCGAGCCGCGGCCGACCGCGCTCGCCGACCTCTGGGCCGCGCTCCCGACCGGCGCGCCGCGCCATCCCACGGCGACGACGCCGGGCTGGTGGCGGCGGCCGATCCGCCTCCTCCACCCCCCCGTCAAGCGCCCCGCCCGATACGAGCGCGCGGGCCCCGCCCTGCCCGTCCCGGCCGACGCGCCCCCGCTCCTGATCTGCGGCGCCACGGGCATGCTAGGCCGGGCGTTCGCGCGCGCCTGCGACGTCCGCGACATCCGATACGTCCTGACCGACCGCGCCGCGCTCGACCTCGCCGACGAGGCGAGCGTCGCCGCGGCGCTCGACCGGCACCGGCCCTGGGCGGTGGTGAACGCCGCCGGCTGGGTGCGCGTCGACGACGCCGAAGCCGACGAGGCCGCCTGCATGCGCGTCAACGCCGACGGCGCGGCAGCGCTCGCCCGAGCGGCGGACGCGCGCGGCCTGCCCACGCTCCAGGTGTCGAGCGATCTCGTCTTCGACGGCGCGCTCGGCCGCCCCTATGTCGAGAGCGATCCCCCCGCGCCGCTCAGCGCCTATGGCCGCAGCAAGGCGGCGATGGAGCGGGCGGTGCTGGCGATGCCGGGCCGCCACCTCGTCGTCCGCGCCGCCGCCTTCTTCGGCCATGACGAGCGCGACTTCGCCGCCGCCGTCGCCCGCGAGCTCGGGGCGGGCCGCCCCTTCCTCGCCGCCGAGGACCAGGTCGTCAGCCCTACCTTCGTCCCCGCCATGGTCGACGCGATGCTCGACCTCCTGATCGACGGCGCCACCGGCGTCCGGCACGTGACGCACGGGCAGGCGATGTCCTGGGCGGACTTCGCGCGCGCGGTCGCCCGCGCCTGCG
>DASVSW010000009.1:0-10713 GCA_036387895.1 Sphingomonas sp. | reverse complement strand
ACCGTCGTCGTCCCGGCCAGCGTCGACAGGAAGCGCCACCCGATCGCGCCGTCGCCGAACAGCGCGATGCCCAGCGCGATCAGCTCCTTGCCGAGCAGCGGATGCTCGGTGTTGACCGGATGCGACAGCGCCAGCAGCGCGCGCGCGGCGGGCACGTAATGCACTTCGTCGAACATGAGCTTGGTCGGGACGCCGAGCCGGAACGCGAAGAGGATCTGCGCGAAGCCCGCCAGGACCAGCGCGGCGGGGAGGGGGCGGGACAGGAGGCGCACGGCCGCTCCTTCGCCCGTCCGCGGGCAGGCCGCAAGCGAGCGCCGGGGCTTGCCCCTGCTGACGCCACCCGGCAAAGGCTGGGGCCATGAAGCGCATGACCGGCCAGGACCGCTCGATCACCGACGGCTGGCGGCCCGCGACCCGCGCGGTCCGCGGCGGCACCGCGCGCACCGAGCATGGCGAGACGTCCGAGGCGCTGTTCCTGACGTCGGGCTACACCTACGACCGCGCCGCCGACGCCGCCGCGCGCTTCGCGGGCGAGCAGACGGGGATGACCTATTCCCGGCTGCAGAACCCGACGGTCGAGATGCTCGAGCAGCGCATCGCGCTGTTGGAGGGCGCGGAGGCTTGCCGGACCATGGCGACGGGCATGGCGGCGATGACGGCGGCGCTGCTGTGCCAGCTCTCGGCGGGCGACCACATGGTGGGCGGGCGCGCCGCCTTCGGATCGTGCCGCTGGCTGACCGACAGCCTGCTGCCCCGCTTCGGCATCGAGACGACGGTCGTCGACGCGCGAGATCCCCAGGCCTTCGCCGATGCGATCCGGCCGAACACCAAGCTGTTCTTTTTCGAGACGCCGGCCAACCCGACGATGGACGTGGTCGACCTCCGCGCGGTGTGCGACCTCGCGCGCGCTCACGGGATCACGACGGTGGTCGACAACGCCTTCGCCACGCCTGCGCTGCAACGCCCGATGGAGTGGGGCGCGGACGTGACCGCCTATTCGGCGACCAAGATGATGGACGGGCAGGGCCGCGTCCTCGCCGGCGCGGTCTGCGGCACCGAGGCGTTCGTCAACGAGGTGCTCCTGCCGTTCACGCGCAACACGGGGCCGACGCTGTCGCCCTTCAACGCCTGGGTGGTGCTGAAGGGGCTGGAGACGCTGGACCTGCGCATCCGCCGCCAGTCGGAGAACGCGGTCGCGGTCGGCCGCTTCCTGGAGGGCCGTGTCCCGCGGATGCTCCACCCGGGGCTGCCGAGCCATCCGCAGCATGATCTGGCGATGTCCCAGATGGATGCGTGCGGTCCCATCTTCGCTTTCGAGGTTGAGGGGCGCGAGCAGGCGCACGCGCTGCTCGACGCGCTGGAGCTGATCGACATCTCGAACAACATCGGCGACGCCCGGTCGCTGATGACGCATCCGGCCTCCACCACCCATCATTCGGTGGCTCCCGACAAGCGCGCTGAGATGGGCGTGACCGAGGGGCTGCTCCGCCTCAACGTCGGGCTCGAAGATCCGGCGGACCTGATCGACGACCTGGGCCAGGCGCTGGCGCGGGCGGGCTTGTGAAGGCCTTCTTCCCTCAATCAGCGACGACGCGCGGCATCACCGTGCGCGTGTCGGTCAGCTACCTGCCCGAGCAGTCGGAGCCTCAGCGCGGCCGCTGGTTCTGGGCGTACCACATCCGGATCGAGAACGAGGGCGACCAGCCCGTCCAGCTGCTGACGCGGCATTGGATCATCACCGACGGCCGCGGCGCCCGCCACACCGTGGAGGGCGAGGGCGTGGTCGGCGAGCAGCCGCTGATCGAGCCGGGCGCGTCCTACGACTACGTCTCGGGCTGTCCGCTCGCGACGCCGACGGGCGCGATGCAGGGAAGCTATCAGATGATCGCGGCCGACGGCGTCGGCTTCGACGTGGCGATCCCGAGGTTCGCGCTGACGGCCCCCGCGGTGGCGGGCTGAGGGCGGACGCGTGAAGCGCACGCACCTGCCGCTGAACGGCCTGCGCGTGCTGGACGCGGCGGCGCGCCACCTGTCCTTCACCCGCGCCGCCGACGAGCTCGCGGTGACGCCCGCCGCCGTCGGCCAGCAAGTCCGCGCCCTTGAGGACACCCTCGGCGTCGTCCTCTTCCGCCGAACCGCCCGCGGGCTCGAGCTGACGCCCGAGGCCGAGGCCGGTCTGGCGGCGTTGCGCGGCGGCTTCCTCCAGTTCGAGGACGCGGTCTCCGCGATGCAGGCGGGCCAGTCCTCCAAGGCGCTGACCATCGCCGCGCCGCGCGACCTGACCGCCAAATGGCTGCTGCCCCGGCTCGCCGCCCTGACCGCGGCCGACGGCGAGATGCGCTTCGCGGTCATGGCAGACGAGAGCGTCGACTTCACCGAGGCCAATCTCGACGTCGCGATCCGCTGGGGCGAGGGCACGGGCGGACTGCAGGGCGAGGCGCTCGAGTCGGACGGCTTCGTCGCGATCGCCGGTCCCTCTGGCGGGCTCGACGTGCAGATCGGCTGGCCCGGCTGTCCGGGGGAGGACGCGACCACCCCGGTGCGCGTCGCCGACGCAGGCCTCGCGATCGACGCCGTCGCTAGCGGGCTGGGACGGGCGAACGTCCCCGAGCTGTTGGCCCGGGACGACATCGCCGCGGGCCGCGTTGCCGTGCTGGGTCAGCCGCAGCCTTCGCGGCTCGGCTACTGGCTGGTGGCCCCCGTGCCGCAATGGCGCCAGAAGAAGGTGCGGGCGCTGTGCGACGCGCTGACGGCGTGAGCGATCGCTTCGAGAGCGACCGGCTGTTCTTTCGCCCCCAACGCGTCGAGGACGCCGAAGCGCTCTTCGATGCCTATTCCGACCGCGAGCTGATGCGCTGGTGGTCGAGCGCGCCGCACGCGACGGTGGCGGACACGGTCGCCTATCTCACGCCGAAACCGGACGAGAAGCCGTGGCGCGGCTGGTCGATCAGGCTGAAGGGCGACGATCGCGCGATCGGAACGCTGGCCGCCACCGAGACCAAGCCGCGCGTTTTCGAGATCGGCTACCTCCTCACGCGGAGCCGTTGGGGGCATGGCTATGCGCGCGAGGCGGTCTCCCGGTTGCTCGACCGGCTGTTCCACGAGGAGGGCGCGCGCCGCGTCTTCGCCGACACCGATCCGGAGAACGAGGCGTCCATGCGGCTGCTCGAAACGCTCGGATTCCGCCGCGAGGGCCTGCTGCGCCAGGAATGGGAGACGCATATCGGCGTCCGCGACAGCGTGATCTGGGGCCTTTTGCGCGACGAGTGGGTGGCGAGCCGTGGTTGACGCCAAGCTACCCGTATTCTGCCTCAACCTCGACGAGGCGCAGGACCGTTGGGCGCGGACGCAGGAAGCGTTCGCCGGGCTGGACTTCGTCGAGCTGGTCCGGGTGCCGGGCGTCCGGGGCGACCGCCTCCCCCGCGCCGCGGCGCTGGAGCTGTCCAAGGACAAGTTCATCGAGGGCGGCACGATCGGCTGCTTCCTGACGCATGTCGTGGCGTGGGAGCATGTGGCGTCGGAACCCGGACCCGCCCTGATCATCGAGGACGACGTCCGGCCCGTCGGCCTCGAGCGGCTGCTGACGCTCGACGTCCCGCCGCGCGTGGACCTGGTCTTCGTCAACGGACGCATGGCCGACCCCGGCGAGAAGACGCTCGCCCTGGTGCCGGCGCATACCGCCATCCGGCGCAAGGCGTCGTTGGGACCGGGCAAGGCCGGCGTGGGCGGGGACGGGTATTGGCTCACGCCGCGGGGCGCCAAGCGACTGATCGCGACGGTCCGGCGGGACGGGTTCAGCGGGCACGTCGACGGCCGCCTCTTCCGCTACTCCGTCAAACGCGAGCACGTCTTCAACCCGCTGCTCGAAGGCAACTGGATCCAGCGGAGCCCGATCTTCACCGAGGCGCCCGAGCGCCGATGGCACATGGTGAAGGCGTTGCGCGCGACGTCGCCGCTGATCGTCGGTCGCGCCAGCGAGCCGAGCATGCGCCGCGATATGGCGTTCGCGACGAAGAAGGTCGTGAAATAGCCGTCGCCGGCATCAGTTCTTGAGCTTCCACCCGCGCTTCAGCAGCGTATAGCAGAGCGCGCCGAGCGCCAGGTCGAGCCCCAGGATCACGACGCCGCCGAGCAGGACGGGCGAGTCCGCGATGCCGAGGAAGCCGTACCGGAAGCCGGAGATGACGTAGAAGAACGGGTTCGCGTGGCTCACCGCGCGGAAGGCGGGGGACAGCGCATCCACCGAGTAGAAGGTGCCCGACAGCAGAGTCAGCGGCGCCACGACGAAGTTGGTCACCGCCGCCGCATGGTCGAACTTCTCCGCCCAGATCGACGTCAGAACGCCGAGCAGCGCCAGCAGGACGGAGCCGAACAGCCCGAACCACAGCACTGCGCCGAGGTGAACGGGCGTGACGTCGACGCCCGGCCACAGCGCCATCGCGAGCCATACGGCCGCGCCCACGCAAAAGGCGCGGGTCACCGCGCCGCCGACCAGCGCCGCCAGCAGCTCGCCCGTCGAGAGCGGCGGCATGAGGTAGTCGACGATCGTGCCCTGGATCTTGCCGACGAGCAGCGAGAAGCTGGCGTTGGCGAACGCGTTCTGCATCATGCCGGTGCTGACGATCAGGCCGGGCGCGATGAAGTCGGCGAACGGCACGGCGCGGCCGGAGAGCGCCACGTCGCCGCGCTGCCCGAGCGCGACGGTGAACACCGTCAGGAACAAGAGGGTGTTGATCGCGGGCGCCCAGACCGTCTGGAGCTGCACCTTGAAGAAACGGCGCACCTCCTTCACATAGAGCGCCTTCAGGCCGCCCCAGTTGATATTCCGGATGACGGGCTCTCCCGGGGCGTGCCGGACCGCCGCTTGGACTTCATTCAGGGGCTGGCTGCTCATCGGGCGCGGGCCTACCCGCTGGCGTCCGCACCCGCAACCGCCCGTATCAGGACGACCCGACGCATGTCAGTGAGCTGGACCGAGGAGCGCATCGCGACGCTCAAGCAGATGTGGGAAGCGGGCCAGACCGCCAGCCAGATCGCCGAAGCGCTGGGCGGCGTCAGCCGCAACGCCGTGATCGGCAAGGCCCACCGCCTGGAGCTGCAGGCGCGTCCGTCACCCGTGAAGTCGAGCGAGCCCGTCGCGGAGGAGGTCGCCCCGGTCGTCGAAGAGCCCGCGCCCTTCGCGGAGGAGCCGCTCGTCGAGGCTGCGGAGCCTGAGCCCGAGCCGGAGCTGGAGCAGGAAGCCGAGGTGGAGCCGGTCGCGGCCGACGCGCCGCCCGCCGTCGCGCCCGCGCCTCAGCCCGTGCTCCGCTCCGTCGGACCCGGCGGCTTCGTGCGCCAGACGCCGGGCGAGCAGCAGCCGCCCATTCCGCCGGCGCCGCCGCGCCGCCTGGTCCCCGCCAAGCCGTCGCCTGAGATCGCGGGCAAGACCACGCTGCTCGACCTCAACGACCGCGTCTGCAAATGGCCGCTCGGTCATCCCGGCGAGCCGGACTTCCATTTCTGCGGCGACAAGGTGAATCCGGGCTTCCCCTACTGCGTCGCGCATTGCGGGCACGCCTATCAGGCGCAGATGCCCCGGCGCGACCGGCGCCCGCCGCCGCCGCTGCCCTATGGCGGCCCGCGGGTGCGATGAGGGCTGGGCGCACGAGCTCCAGGCGGCGTAGCCGCCGCGAGCTCGTGCGATCGGCCCGGCCGGCGCGGTCTTGGCAGCGTTCGACGTCATGGGCTTGGCCCATGATCGCCCGATAAGAAGAAGGCCTCACCGACGCGAGCCGGAGAGGCCTTTTTCGTTCGCTTTCCGGTCAGGCCCGCCGCGGCGAAGCCGCGACGTCGAACCTCGCTGGCGCGAGGCCGGCCGGGCTGGGCCGTCTCGCGTCCAGCGTCGCTGGCCGCGTGCGGCCTGCGCCTAGAACCGGAAGTTCACCGTGCCGCGGATGCTGTGCCAGGTGAAGCGCTCGTCCGCGCGCCGGAAGTCGACGCCGCCCGCGAGACGGAACGGGTTGGTCGCCGGCGCGCTGCCCGCGCCGACCCGGACGCGCGCGTCGTCGTCGATGTAGCGGTGGTACATGTACTCGAGCCCGATCGAGAAGTTGTTCCCGATCATCTGCTCGACGCCGCCGCCGCCGGTAACGCCGAAGATCTTGTCCTTGTTGGTCGACGAGAAGGAGTTCGCCGTGTTGGTCGACCGGAAATCGTTGTCGACCTGGAGGTAACCCGGGCCGAACGCGCCGTAGAACAGCGTGGAACGACCGGCGACGAAGCCCACGCGGCCGCGGATCGAGGCTTCCCAATCGACGGAGCGCGTCATCACGTAGTTCGCCGGGGTCGTCGAGAAGGCGGTCACGCTGTCGGAGATCTCCGGCCGGCCGAACTCGCCGACCACGCCCACCACGATCTTGCCCCGCTGAGCGTCGAAACCGACCCGGCCGTAATATTCCAGCCCGTCCTCGTCGTTCAGGCAGCGGCCGCCATTGGCCGGCGACAGCGCGTTGACCGCGGCGCCGTTGCAGAAGCCGGTCGAGAACGCGTTCGCGCCCGTCCCGGTCGTCACCGTCTCGCCGAAGCTGCCGTTGCCGCCGCGGTCGAACGAGATGCCCGTGTTCACGTCGTTGTTCTGCGCCGCGAAGCCGAACGAGCCGCCGACGTAGAGCCCGCTGAACGGAGTCTCCTCCGTCACGGGATCGTACTCCGCCTCGCCCGACTGGACCGTGCCCGCGCCCGACGTCGTGTCGGTCGCGGTCGCATCGACGGGCTGCGAGCTCGCGTCCTGCGCCCAAGCCGGCGCGGCGAGGGCGAAGGACAAGCCGGCAAGGCCGGCGTACAAGGACTTGCGCATAGGGTGCTCCTTTGATTGTTCGTCGCAGAAACGGAGCGGGGCGCATAAGTATGCATGCCGGAAGCGTTTCGATCGTGCGTGTTGCCGATGTGCAACAATCCACGTGAGGCCGCTCGACTTGGCATGGGCCGTGGCAACCCCTACTGGTTCACGTTATGTCCTCCGATCTCTTCGCCTCCGCTCCGCAATCCGCGCCCGCTTACGACGCGTCGTCGATCGAGGTGCTGGAGGGGCTGGAGCCCGTCCGCCGCCGTCCGGGGATGTACGTCGGCGGAACGGATGAGCGGGCGCTTCATCATCTGGCTGCTGAAGTGCTCGACAACGCGATGGACGAGGCGGTGGCGGGGCACGCGACCCGCATCGAGATCCTGCTGGAGCCGGGCAATCGGCTGACGATCGTCGACAACGGTCGCGGCATCCCCGTCGACCCCCACCCGAAGTTCCCCGACAAGTCGGCGCTGGAGGTGATCCTGTCGACGCTCCATTCGGGCGGCAAGTTCGCCGGCAAGGCCTACGCCACCTCGGGCGGGCTGCACGGCGTCGGCATCAGCGTGGTGAACGCCCTGTCGGTCGACATCGTCGTCGAGGTCGCGCGCGAGCGGAAGCTGTACCGCCAGCGCTTCAGCCAGGGACGGACGCTGGGCGCATTGGAGGAGGCGGGCGCCGCGCCCAACCGGCGCGGCACCAGCGTCGCGTTCACGCCGGACCCGGAGATTTTCGGCCCCGAGCTGCACTTCAAGCCTGCGCGCCTGTACCGACTGGCGCGGTCCAAGGCGTACCTGTTCGCCGGCGTCGAGATCCGGTGGCGTTGTTCGCCCGAGCTGATCGCCGACGAGACTCCCGCAGAGTCCGTGTTCCAGTTCCCCGGCGGCCTCGCCGACCACCTGCGCGAGCAGCTGGGCGGGCGCGAAAGCGCCACGGCCGACTTCTTCTCCGGCACCCAGGATTTCGCGAACGGCCAGGGCAGGGTGGAATGGGCGGTCGCCTGGCCGCTCTGGTCCGACGGCAGCTACAGCTGGTACTGCAACACCATCCCGACGCCCGACGGCGGCACGCACGAGCAGGGGCTGCGTCAGGCCCTCGTCCGGGGCTTGCGCCAGTTCGGCGAGCTGGTCGGCAACAAGCGCGCCAAGGACCTGACGGCCGACGACGTCATGGTCGGCTCCGAGCTCATGTTGTCCGTGTTCATCCGCGATCCGCAGTTCCAGTCGCAGACCAAGGACCGGCTGACCTCGCCCGAAGCCGCGGGCCTGGTCGAGCGCGCGGTGCGCGACCATTTCGACCATTGGCTCGGCGCGCACATGGACCGCGGCAAGGCGCTGCTCGGCTACGTCCTCGACCGGCTGGACGAGCGGCTGCGGCGCAAGCAGGAGCGCGAGGTCAAACGCAAGAACGCGACCGCCGGGCGCAAGCTCAGGCTGCCCGGCAAGCTGACCGACTGCGCGAACGACGCGCCGGAGGGGACGGAGCTGTTCATCGTCGAGGGCGACTCGGCGGGCGGCTCGGCGAAGCAGGCGCGCGACCGGAAGACGCAGGCGATCCTGCCGATTCGCGGCAAGATCCTCAACGTCGCCTCAGCGACCTCCGCCAAGATACTGGCGAACCAAGAGATCGCCGACCTGATCCAGGCGCTGGGCTGCGGGACGCGCAAGGATTGCGACGCGTCCATGCTCCGCTACGAGCGGATCGTCATCATGACGGACGCCGATGTCGACGGCGCGCACATCGCGACCTTGCTGATGACCTTCTTCTTCCAGGAGATGCCCGACCTCGTCCGCCGCGGGCACCTGTATCTGGCGCAGCCGCCGCTCTACCGGATCACCGCCGGGGCGAAGTCGCTCTACGCCCGCGACGACGCCCACCGCGCCGAGATCGAGCGCACGGCGTTCCGCGGCAAGAGGGTCGAGGTGTCCCGCTTCAAGGGCCTGGGCGAGATGAACCCGGGTCAGCTCAAGGAGACGACGATGGACCCGGCCACCCGGTCCATGCTCCGCATCACGCTTCCGCAGGAGTATGAGGAGCGCGCTGGCGTCAAGGACCTGGTCGACCGGCTGATGGGCACCAACCCGGCCCACCGCTTCGCCTTCATCCAGGAGAACGCCGCCCGGCTTGAGGACGAGGCGATCGACGCGTAGCTCTTCAGTCTATTTGGTTCACGAGATAGCTGACTAATGAGGGGAGGGGTTATGCGTGTCCTACTCGCGCTCTGCGTTCTGAGTTTTTTGCAGATAGGTGAAGCTCACGCGCAGTTCGGTGTCCGAATGGGCCAATCAATCTCGAGCTTGCAAGGGCGATCTACTGGCGTAAGCCAATTTGGCTTTAAGGTACAAGTTCCCACGCCGAATAGAGAGTTCGAGTCGTACTCTGCCCTTGCAACGCCTGAGATTGGAGTCTGCAAAATTTGGGGCGTCGGTCGAACTTACTCGAATGATGCATTCGGTACGTCTGTGCGGGACGCTTACGATCGACTAAAAGCCGCCTTGATTGCAAGATATGGTCCGCCAAGTGAATTCGACTATCTGAAGTCTGGTTCTATATGGCGAGAGCCGCGTGAGTGGGTGATGGCTGTCAAGCAGAAGGAGCGTCGTCTCGTTGCTTTCTGGTCGTCAGATAGCGGTGCTAATCTGCCCAGCGACGTGACTGGCATAAGCCTTGAGGTAAACGCGTTTAGAAGTGATGCTTCATATGTCGATCTAACATACGAATTTGCTAACTTCCCAAAATGCATGGCCCGCTTCTCTGTCGCAGACGCGGAAGGTCTGTAGAACGTTCACCTCACCCGTTCAGCTTGCCGTCGATCGTGCTCGACGGCGTCAGCACCAGCTTGCCCTTGCGGGCTACGTCCTTGGCCTGTTTCGGGCCGCGGCGCTTCAGTCCGCGTTTGAAGGTGCCGAAGCCGCCGACCACGACCTTGTCGTCTTTCGCCACCTCCTCGACGATCGCGTCGAACGCGGCGTCGAGGACGCGTCGGACGTCCTTCTCGTCCAGCTGTTCGGCTTCGGCGACACGGGCGACGAGTTCGAGATGCGTCATGGGACCTCCGGCGATGCGTCCGCCCGCACAATGCGCGAAGCGCGCGGGGGATGCGTCGCCAGGGGCCATGGCGGTCAACGCGCGGCGAGCGCCGTGCCGTCGCGCTCCGTCATCGCGCGGGCGAGCCGGGCGCCCTTGAGACCCGTCGAGGCGAGCCGCATCGTGTCCGCGACGCAGGTGCGCCGCTCGCGGCCGTTCGACAGGCCGTCGCACAGCTTCGCCGCCGCCCGTTCGACGCGCTTGAGCAGCGCGGCGCGCCCGGCGGCGCTGTTCACATCCAGGTCGGCGTAGTAGATGTGGAACTGGCCCTCGCCGACGCGCCACGACCCGCTCTGCGCGAGCGCCGGCGAGGTCAGGGCGGGGACGGCGAGTGCGGCTATGGCGAGGACGGCCTTGAACATGGGAGTACTCCTTCAGTCCGGATCGGCCGGGGCAGGATCGTCCCGGCGCGCTCCCCTGTCGGCCGTCCGCCGCCCGATCGGCAGGACGAGAAGCCGATCTTGCGCCGACGAACAGTCGATGAAGAGCCGATGACGGTCGCCGCCGACCTATCGTGCCGCGTCGACCTCGCGCACGAGCCGCCGTTCCGCGTCGCGGGGCTGGCGGTTACGCCCGCGCTCCGTCAGGCCGTGCGCGACGACGGCGTCAGCGAGGTGGTCGAGCCGCGGGTGATGCAGGTGCTCGTCGCGCTCGTCCGCGCCGACGGCCAGATCCTGTCCCGCGACGATCTGACGCAGCGCTGCTGGGAGGGTCGCGTGGTCGGCGAGGACGCGATCAACCGCGTCATCGGCCGCCTGCGCCGCTTGGCGGAAGGGTTGGGCGAGGGCCGCTTCCGCATCGAGACG
>DASVSW010000008.1:0-3857 GCA_036387895.1 Sphingomonas sp. | reverse complement strand
TCACGCCTCCAGCGCATCTGGCCTGCGCGGGAGGTAGAGGTAGAGGAGCCAGCCGATGAGCATCGCGCCGCCGATCGCGAAACGCGCGCCGTCGGTGCGCACCGTCTGCCGCCCGATCCCTTCCAGGAGGCCAGCCACGGCGAGCATCAGGACGACGCCCACCATCAGCGTCGCCGCCTCTTTCCCGGCGGCGACCACGGCGTCCATCCGCGCGCGCCGGCCGGGAAAGGCGATGGCGGTCCCGATCCGGAAGCCCGCGGCGCCCGCCAGCATGATCGCGAACAGCTCGGTCGTCCCGTGGATCGACAGCCAGGCGGCGAGCCCGAGTCCCAGCCCCTTGGGAACGAACACCGCGAAGAAGGCGCCGAGCATGAGCCCGTTGTGGAGGAGGAGCATCGCGGTCGGCACCGCGAAGGCGAAGCCCAGCGCGAAGCAGAAGATCGCGACCTGGGAATTATGGGTGAAGAGATAGGTGGCGAAGGTCGCCAGCATGTCCTCCTGCTTGGCGTAGAGCGACTGGCGGAGCGTCTGGGCGGACGCGGACGGGTCGCGCCCGGACGCCAGCTCCTGCGGGATGACGGCGTTGAACCAGCTGGGATCGGCGCGGACGAGGAGATAGGCCGCGATCGCGGCGACGACGGTCAGGGCGAACGCCGCCAGCGTCTCCCGCCACATCGCCTGCGCCGCGCGCGGCCAGTCGCGCGCGAAGAAGCCCGCGATCTGGCCGCGCACCGATCCGCGCGGCCCGTAGATCTGGAAATAGGCGCGGGTCGACAGCTGTTCGAGATAGTCGACGAGCGCGCGATCGAGAGAGGTCTCGCGCGCGACGGACAGCGAGGACAGGGTGGTCCGGTAGAGGAGCGGCAAGGCGAGCAGGTCGTCGTCGGACAGCGCCCGGATCGACCGCCGCTCGATGAGCGACACGAGCCGCTCCAGCCGTTCCCAATCGGCCTGGTGCGCCTGGCGGAAGCGGCTGGCGTTGAGGAGCAGGGGGCCGGCGGCGGCGGTCACAGGAGGTTCCGGCGCTTCAGGTCGAGATAGGCGGCGACCAGCCGCTCGCCGACCCGGTCGTGCTCGCTTTCGACGACATGGACGCCGAGGTGCCGGAGCCGGGTGAGCGCCAGCCGCCGGTCGGCGAGGAGGCCGGCGGCGGTGACGGCGCGGGTGACGTCCTCGACGCGCTCGGGCGGGCGGTCGAGCGCCGCTTCGATCTCCTCGTCGCGGAGCACGACGACGAGCAGCAGGTGCGTCCGGACGAGGCGGCGCGCGGCGCGGTGGAGGAAGTCGGCGGCGATCGCGTCCGCGAACTCGGTGAACAGCACGATCATCGACCGCCGGGTCAGCCGCTGGGCGAGCGTGGTCAGCGCGAAGCCGTGGTTGGTCTCCTCGGCGGAATAGTCGATCCGCGCGGCGAGCCGCTGGAGCGCGGGAAAGGCGCCGGGACCGGACACGAGCCCGCCGGCGATGCGCGGGCGGCTGTCGAAGGCGTGCAGCGCCACCCGGTCGCCGAGCTTGAGCGCGACCCAGGCGGCGAGCAGCGCGGCGGACACGGCGCGGTCGACGCGGGGCAGGCCGGCGACCGGCTCCGACATCTGGCGCCCGCTGTCGACCGCGAAGACGATCTGGGCGTTGCGCTCGGTCCGGAACTCCTTGGCGTGGAGCTTCAGGTGCCGCGCCGACTGCTTCCAGTCGATCGCGCGGCGATCATGGCCGACGCGGTACTCAACGAGCGCGTCGAAATCCGAGCCGTCGCCGCGATCGACCTGCGCGAGCAGCCCTTGGAGCGCGTGGCGCTGGAAGATCTTGGATCCCCGCTCCTCGACGGCGCGGATGTCCGGCAGCACGGGGAAGCCCGCCGCGGCCACCAGCGTCCGCGCGTGCCAGGCGAGCCCGAGCGGCCCGCGCCAGCGCACCCAGACCCGGGCGATCTCCGCCGACCCGCGACGCCGGAGCGCGAGCGGGAGCGCCACCGCGCCCGCGCCCCGGTCGAGCGCCACGGCCGCGCGGCCGTCGTCGGCCGGCTCGACGATCGGGTTAGCGGCGAGCGCGACCTCGGCGCGGGCGGGCGGGCGCGGGCCGTCGAGGCGGACCGTCACCAGCGCCTCGACGGTCTCGCCGACGCTGGCGCTGCCGGGCGCGCGCACCGACACCGTCGCCCGCCGCGCGCCGATCACCGCGTCGGCGAGCGTCAGCAGCAGCACCGCCACGGGCCAGGCGAGCCCGGCGTACCAGCGGCCGGGCAGGAACACGGCGACGAGCAGCACCACGGGCGCGCCCGCGACCGCCGCCAGCACGGCCGCGCGGGTGGGGTAGGCGAAGGCGCGGGTCGGACTCAGCGCGGGGCCTCGATCGTCTCGATGATGCCAGTCACGACCTCTTCGACCTTGCGCCCGCCGATCTCGGCGGCGGGCGACAGGATCAGGCGGTGGCGGAGCAGTGCGGGCGCGAGGCGCTTCACGTCGTCGGGGATGACGAAGTCGCGCCCGTCCAGCGCCGCGCGCGCCCGCGCCGCGCCCGCCAGCATCGCGCCCGCGCGGGGGCTCGCGCCGCTTTCGACGTCGGCGGCGTTCCGCGTGCCGCGGATCAGCGCCACGACGTAGTCGACCACCTCGTCGACCAGCCGCACGCCCGCGACCGCGTCCGCCGCGCGGGCGATGGTTCCCGCGTCGGCGACCGCGCGGACGCCCCAGCGCTCCGGCTCCATCGCGGCCTCTCGGGCGCCGTGCGTCGCCACGATGCGGCGTTCCTCCGCGGCGTCGGGATAGCCGACCACCTGTTTGAACAGGAAGCGGTCGAGCTGCGCTTCGGGTAGGGGGTAGACGCCCTGCTGCTCGATCGGGTTCTGCGTCGCGACCACCGTGAAGCGCGCTCCCAGCGCCAGCGACTGGCCGTCGATCGTGACCTGGCGCTCCTGCATCGCCTCCAGCAGCGCGGCCTGCGTCTTGGGCGGGGTCCGGTTAATCTCGTCGGCGAGGAGCAGGTCGGTGAAGATCGGCCTGCGCGTGAGCGTGAAAGTCGAGGTCTGGAAGTTGAACAGGTTCGCGCCGATGATGTCGCCGGGCATCAGGTCCGGGGTGAACTGGATCCGGCCGAAGCGGAGGCCCAGCGCCTGCGCGAAGCTGTGCGCCAACAGCGTCTTGGCGGTGCCCGGCGGCCCTTCAAGCAGGATGTGCCCGCCCGCGAACAGCGCGACGAGCATCAGCTCGACGGTGTCCTCCTGCCCCACGACCGCGCGGGCGACCTCGGCGCGGATCGCGTCGCCCAGCGCCCGTACTTCCTCGATGTTCAACGCCTGTCCCCCAACCATCCGTGCAGCCGCCGCGCAGCCGTCAAAACCCCCGGCCCGTCGTCCGCCGCGCGCGCGTCGGCGGCGAGGCCGCTGAACCGCCCGCCCGCCATGGCGCGGTCGAGATACGCGTCCAGCGCTTCCCCCGACAGCCCGGCGGGCGCGCCGAAGCGCTCGGCGGCCCGCGCGCGCACCGCGTCGGCGTAGCGGCCGCCGAGCCGGCCTTCGCGCCGCGCCCGGCGCACCAGCGCCGCGCTGTTGTCGAGCAGCGCGCCCTTGCCGAACGCGATGGCGCGCGCGGGGACGACGGCCGCGCCGAAGCGGGCCAGCGCCTGCCATCCCGCCAGCAGCAGCGCGGCCGCGACCGTCAGCGTGAACGCCAGGAACGGCGGCTCGAAGGCGAGCTTGAGCAGGCTGGGCGAGCGGCCGAGGCCGTTCAGCGTCACGTCGAAGATGACCGATTTCGCCCCGGTCGAGTTGAGGAAATCGATCATGGCGAGCGCCGCCGCCGCCTGGCGCCGGTCGCCCATGCCGCGGTTCGAAAGGAGATCGGGATCGGCGAGCAGGTACA
>DASVSW010000007.1:0-6996 GCA_036387895.1 Sphingomonas sp. | reverse complement strand
TTCTTCTCCACGATGTCCTGCGGCCCGTTGATCGCCGCCACCGCCGCCGCCTGGATCGGCGTGAACGCGCCATAGTCGAGATACGACTTCACCCGCGTCAGCGCCCCGATCAGCCGCTGGTTGCCCACCGCGAAGCCGATCCGCCACCCCGCCATCGAATAGGTCTTCGACAGGCTGGTGAACTCGACCGCCACGTCCTTGGCGCCCGGCACCTGCAGGATCGAGGGCGTCGGCCGCCCGTCGTAATAAAGCTCGGAATAGGCGAGGTCCGACAGCACCCACAATCCCTGCTCGCGCGCGAACGCCACCACGCGCTCGTAAAAGGCGAGGTCGACCACCTCCGCCGTCGGGTTCGACGGGTAGCCCATCACCAGCACGCTCGGCCGCGGCACGGTGAACGCCATCGCGCGCTCCAGCGACTCGAAATAGCGCTCGTCGGGCGTCGTCGGCACCGACCGGATCGTGGCGCCCGCGATGATGAAGCCGAAGGTGTGGATGGGGTAGGAGGGGTTGGGCGCCAGCACCACGTCGCCCGGCGCGGTGATCGCCTGGGCGAGGTTGGCCAGTCCCTCCTTCGACCCCAGCGTCACCACCACCTCGCGCTCGGGATCGAGCTCCACGCCGAACCGCCGGGCGTAGTAGCCCGCCTGCGCGCGCCGGAGCCCCGGTATCCCCTTCGACGCCGAATATCCGTGCGCGTCGGGTTTGCGCGCCACCTCGCACAATTTGTCGAGCACGTGCGCCGGCGGTGGCAGGTCGGGATTGCCCATGCCGAGGTCGATGATGTCCTCGCCGCCCGCGCGCGCCTGCGCCCGCATCGCGTTCACCTCCGCGATCACGTAAGGCGGCAGCCGCTTGATGCGGTAGAAGTCGTCGGGTGCGTGCGTGGACATGGGCGCGGAGCCTTTCGGTTCGGCGTCGACCTTAACCCGCCCGTTCCACCGCGTCACCCCGGCGGGTAGGGGGTGTGGCGCCGGCTTCCCCGTCGGACGGAACGGGATAGGATCGCCACCGGGAGGGCGACAGGATGCGGATTCCGGGCATCGCGACGCGAGCGGCCCTGGTTTCGGCGCTCGCGATCGGCGCGACGGCGATGGGCGTCGACGCCGCGGCCCCGCAGGGTCGGCGCGAGGCCCGGCCTGCGCCCAAGAGCGCCATGCCGCCGCTGCCGCCCGCCGTCATCGACGACGCGCTCGCCATCGGCGGAGAGGACATAAACGGCCGCAAGGTCCGCACCCGGATGACGGTGCCCGTGACGATCAACGGGCGCGGACCGTTCCGGTTCGTCGTCGACAGCGGCGCGGACACGTCGGTGGTCGGGCGCGCCGCGGCTGACGCCCTGGCGCTACCGCCGGGCACGCCGGTGACCTTGCACGGCGTGACCGCGAGCGCGGTCGTCGACCGCGTCCGGGTGGACAGCCTGGGGCTTGGCGGCTCCGAGTTCAGGGACCTCCAGCTTCCCGTCCTGCGCGACCGCGACCTCGGCGCGCAAGGCATGCTGGGCATCGACGCGCTCGTCCGGCAGCGGTTGATGCTCGATTTCGACAAGCGCACGATCAGCGTGGAGGACGCGCGCCGACCGGTGCGCGGCGCGCCCGGCGACGTCGTCGTGGTGGCGCGCCGCCGGAAAGGCCAGCTGATCCTGACGGAGGCGCGCGTGAACGGCGGACGTGTCGACGCGGTGATCGACACCGGCACCGAGATCACGATCGGCAACCTCGCGCTCCGCGAACGCCTCCGCCGCCGCAACTTCGCCAAGGTCGTCAAGGTCGGCGTGACCGGCGTGACGGGCGTGACCGTCGACATCGAACTCGTGCGCGTGGCGGAGCTGCGCTTGGGTCCGGTGATCCTGCGCGACGTGCTGGTCGCCTTCGCCGACGTGCCGCCCTTTTCGGTGTTCGCGCTGCGCGATCAGCCGGCCCTCCTGCTCGGCACGGACCTGATGGAGACCTTCCGCCGCGTCTCGCTCGACTTCGCCGCGCGCCGCGTCCGCTTCCAGTTGCGCCGGTGCGGGTCCACGGGCGTCGTCCTCAGCACCGCCACCATGATGTCGAGCACCTCGCGTCTGTCGTCCACGCCCGACGGACGCGCCTGCCGCTGAAGGCGGGCCGCGCTTTTTCCCTGTCCTACACGGAACCGATATGGTTCGCTCGTTCCCGAATCAGGAGGAGCAGACCATGACCGACCGCACCCGACCCGACGCCGATCCCCAGCCTCGCCGCCCGCTTCCCCGTCCCCGGCGCGACGGCTTCGACGGCGACCGCAAGCGCGAGTTCCTGGACCATCTGGGCCGGGGCGGCTGCCTGCGCGACGCCGCCCGCAAGGTCGGCGTGTCGCACCAGACCGTCTACAACCACCAGAACAGCGACCCGGCGTTCCGCGAGCAGTGCGATCTCGCCATGAAGTTCGCCGGGACCGACATCGAGCTCCAGGCCTACAAGCGCGGCGTGCTGGGCGTCGAGGAGCCGATCGTCTGGCGCGGGGAGATCGTCGGCACGCGGGTGAAGCGTTCGGACGCGATGCTGCGCCTCCTGCTCCAGGGCGCCAAGCCGGAGAAATACGGCCACGCCCCCGGCTTCTGTCGAGGCTCCGCGGCGGGAGGCGTCGGCCGATCGGCGGACGACCGGTTCCGGCGGCCGGCCGCCACCGCCGCGGAGACGGACGCCGCGATTGACCGCAAGCTCGACCTGCTCGACAAGCGCCTGAGCCGCGAGCGCGCGGGCAAGGGCTGGACCCAGGCCGATGACGGCCACTGGATCCCGCCCGGCTGGGTGCGCGACGGCGCCAGCGCGATCGCGCTCGCGGCTCCTCGCACGGGTGGTGAGCGTTGGCGCGATTCCGTGTAAAGCTCGTCCAAGTCGCGAGCGACCAGACCGCGCGACCAGAGGTGAAATGGCCGACGAACCGACCCCGCCCGACCCCGAGACCGCCCGCGAAGCCGCCCCTGGGGCGACCTCCGATCCGCTTCCCCGCTGGGCGGAGGTGGTCGCGTGGGCGCAGGAAACGGTGCTGGAGACGGGCATGAAGCTCGCCGCCGCTCCCGGCGTGCCGGTGGTGCCGGGCGTCAACGATCCGTCCACGCTGGAACGCGCGGAGCGATTCTGGCGCGACGGGATGGCGACCTGGCGCGGCCTCGTCGACCCGGACGCGCCGCCCGCCGAGCCCGTGCTGACCGCGCGCGACAAGCGCTACAAGGCGCCGGGCTGGGACAAGCCGCCTTTCGACGCGATCCGCCGCAGCTACGAGGCGATGGCGCAGCAGCTGATCGCGCAGGCCGACGCCTTCCCCGACGCGGACCCCAAGCGCCAGGAGCAGCGCCGCTTCGCCGCGCGCGCGATCGTCGACGCGCTCAACCCCGCCAACTTCCCGCTGACCAATCCCCAGGTGATCGATCGCGCCGTCGAGACGGGAGGCCAGAGCCTGGTCAAGGGCCTCCAGCACATGATGGCCGACATGGGCCGGGGCCAGCTGACGCATACGGACGCGTCCGCCTTCGAGGTCGGCCGCAACCTCGCGACCACGCCGGGCAAGGTCGTCAAGCGCACGCCGCTCTACGAGTTGATCCAGTATTCGCCGACGACGGACACGGTGCTGGGCACCCCGCTCGTCATCTTCCCGCCTTGGATCAACCGCTTCTACATCCTCGACCTGACGCCGGAGAAGAGCTTCATCCGCTGGGCGGTGGGCCAGGGGCTGACGGTGTTCATGGTGTCGTGGAAGTCCGCCGACGCCGCGATGAAGGACGTGGTCTGGGACGATTACGTTTCGGCGCAGGTCGACGCGGTCGACACGATCCGGGATCTGCTCGGCGTGCCGGCCGTCCACGCGATCGGCTATTGCGTCGCGGGCACCACGCTCGCCGCGACGCTCGCGCTGCTGACGGCGCGCGGGCAGGCGGACAAGGTCGCCAGCGCCACCTTCTTCACCGCCCAGGTCGACTTCGCGAACGCCGGCGAGCTCCTCCACTTCGTCGACGACGAGCAGATGGCGATGCTCGCGTCGATGTCGCCCGACGGCTATCTCGACGGGCGCATCATGGCCGCGACGTTCAACGCGCTTCGCGGCCGCGACCTCATCTGGAACTACGTCACCAACAACTACCTGTTGGGCGAGGATCATCCGCCCGTCGACCTCCTCCACTGGAACGGCGACACGACCAACCTGCCGTCCAAATGGCACGGCAGCTACCTGCGCGACCTCTACCGCGACAACCTCCTCGTCGAGCCCGGCCGCCTGTCGGTCGCGGGCGTGCCCCTCGACCTCACGCGCGTGGAGACGCCGGCCTACGTCCAGGCGGGGCGCGAGGACCATATCGCGCCGGCCGAGAGCGTGTGGAAGCTGACGCACCATTTCCGCGGGCCGGTGCGCTTCGTGCTCGCGGGCTCCGGCCATATCGCGGGCGTCGTCAATCCGCCCGCGGCGGGCAAATACCAGTATTGGACCAACGACGCGCCTGTGGCCTCGCTCGACGAGTTCGTCGCGGGCGCCTCCGAGACCAAAGGAAGCTGGTGGCCCGACTGGATGGCCTGGATCCGCGGTCGCGGCGGCGACGAGGTCGCGGCCGACGGCGCGCGCGTGCCGGGGCAGGGGGCGCTTCCCTCACTAGCGGACGCGCCGGGAGAGTACGTCCGCCAGCGCTGATGCTGCGCTGCACAAAACGGGGTTGACGTTCGCGTCAAGCGCTCTATGTTGCATTGCAGCAAAGGAGTGCGACGTGGCTCAGGATCGTAACGCGACTGGATCATCGGACGGGCAATCGATCCCGCCCGCGCTGGCGGCCAAGCCCAAGCAGGCCCGTGCGCCCAAGCGTCCGGAGCCGGAGGCGATCGCCGTCCCGATCGAGGCCGACATCGCCGCCGTGACGATCGTCGACGCGCCCGCGCTCGACCATCTCGAGATCACCCCCGCGGCCGCCGAACCGGCGCCCGCCATCCTACCGACCGCCGCGGCACCGGCGGAACAGCCTCAGAAGGAAACCGACATGGCCACCACCGCCGAGACGATCACCAACTCCGCCAACACCGCCGCTCCCGTCGGCGCCAAGATGTTCGCCGACATGAACGACCGCGCCAAGGGCGCCATGGAGCGCGGCTCCAAGCTGGTCGAGGAGATGAACGGCATGACCAAGGGCAATGTCGACGCGCTGGTCGAGTCCGGCCGCATCGCCATCCGCGGCATGGAGCAGATGGGCCGCGAGAGCGCCGACTACGCCCGCCGCTCGTTCGAGCAGATGACCGCCAACATGCGCGCGCTCGCCGCCGTGAAGTCGCCCACCGAGCTGATGAAGCTCCAGGCCGAGCAGACCCGTACGGCGTTCGACCAGGCGGTCGCCCAGACCTCGCACTCGACCGAGGCGATGCTGAAGCTCGCCGGCGAGGTCGTGCAGCCGATCTCCAACCGCTTCGCCGTGGTCGCCGACCGCGTGCGGTCGGCGGCCTAAGGCCGGCCGGCGTCGGCCCAGCCGACGTTCGACGACATGGGACTTGCTCCCATGTCGGCCCGCCGGGCGGAGGACGAGGGCGGCGACCTATGTGGTCGTCGCCCTTTTTCGTTGGACCGACCCCTTGCCCGGCGCGGGGGCGCCGTCTTATTTCTTGCGCCATGTCGGAGCTTAGCATCACCATGGCCGAGAAGCGGGAAGACGGCGGGGACGATGAGGGCACGGGCCTGGGCGTCGCCACCAAGACACGGGCGAAGACCAAGAAGCCGACGCCCTATCGCGTGCTCATGCTCAACGACGACTACACGCCCATGGAGTTCGTCGTCCTCTGCCTCCAGCGCTTCTTCCGCATGGACATGGAGGCCGCGACCCGCGTGATGCTCCACGTGCACCAGAAGGGCGTGGGCGTGTGCGGGATCTTCTCCTACGAGGTGGCGGAGACCAAGGTCGGCCAGGTGATCGACTTCGCCAGGGCGAACCAGCACCCCCTGCAATGCACTCTCGAAAAAGCCTGAGCTCCACTCGTGACCCCAGCGAAAGCTGGGGTCGCTAGCCTGGAGCGCACCCGGCCCGAACCACGCGATCCCAGCTTTCGCTGGGATGACGGAACGGGGTCACCTTGCCTCCGGCAACCAGCTCAGGTCGATCCCGCTGAACCGGTCGGTGTAGTTCGCGACCCTGGCCAGCGACGCCTCGTTGACGAACGTCACCCGCCCCGCCTCGCGCGCGACCAGCCCGTCGTCCTCCAGATGGCGGAGCATGCGGTTGACGTGCACCGCCGTCAGGCCGGTCGCGTCGCCGATCTCCTCCTGCGTCAGCCCCAGCGTGAAGGTGTCCGCGATGCCCTTGTCGAGCGCGCGCATCCGGTTGCGGATCTCCAGCAACAGCGCCGCGACCCGCCCCTTGGCCGAGGTTCGGCCGAGCGCCGCCAGCCGGTCGGTCAGCGCCACGCGCTCCATCTGGTTCAGCGCCATGATGATCGCCGCCAGGCGGGGATGCTCGGTCACGATGGCCGTCATCTCCGACCGGTCGAACGGGCATACCACGCCGTCGGTCAGCGCCACCACCGTCTCCGGCGACCGGCGGTAGACCAGGCCCGACACCGCCAGCATGTCGCCGGGGAAGTGGAAGCGGAGGATCTGGCGGCTGCCGTCGTCGAGCAGGACGTAGCTCATCAGCATGCCGCGCTTCAGCACGAACAGCTCGCCCGCGCCCTCGTTCTCGCGGACCAGCACCGCGCCGCGCCGGAGCGCCCGTTCACGGTTCTCCAGCCGCGCCAGCGACCGCTGCTCGCCTTCGGTCAAGTCTGTCAGATCGCCGAGACGCTCGGCGAAGCAGCTGGCGGCCACGCTGTTCAATTCCCCCTAACCCGGTACCCCTATCGCTAAGCCTTGATCTCCCCGCATTAAAATCGATCAAGGGTCATTGCGCCCGCGATGAACCTGCGCGGACCGCCCAAGGCTTTATGCCGCCGGAATGGATCGCATTCTCATCCGCGGCGGCCGGCGGCTCGAAGGACGGCTCCGCATCTCGGGCGCCAAGAACGCCGCGCTGAC
>DASVSW010000006.1:0-2038 GCA_036387895.1 Sphingomonas sp. | reverse complement strand
CGCCGGCGAGCGACGGCGTCACGCCCGTCCCTCGGCGGGGTGGTGCCCGCGTCCCGTCGCGTCGAACAGGTGCGCCCGCTCGCCGTCGAACCGCAGGCCCACCACGTCGCCCGTCCGCACCCGGCTGTTCCCCTCGTCCTGCGCCACGATCTCGACGCCGCAGGACAGCGTGGCGTAGACCAGGGTCCGCTCGCCCAGCCGCTCGACCAGCTCCGCCTTCGCGTCGAGCGTGCCCGCACCCGGCGCGGTCACGCCGACATGCTCGGGCCTGAGGCCCAGTTCGACCCGCCCGTCCGACGCGGGAAGCGCCGCGCGGGGCACCCGCGTGGCGACCCGCGCGTCACCGTCGAGCCGGACGGCCGCGTACGCGCCCTCGTGCGCGTCGAGCTCGACGGGGATCAGCGTCATGGCGGGCGAGCCGACGAAGCGCGCGACCCAGCGGTTCGCCGGACGCAGATAGACCTCCATCGGCGCGCCGACCTGCTGGATACGGCGGTCGTGCATCACGACGATGCGGTCGGCCAGCGTCATCGCCTCCGCCTGGTCGTGCGTCACCATGATGAACGCCGCGTCGACGCGGGTGCGCAAATTGGCGAGCTCGACGCGTGTCCGCGTGCGGAGCGCCGCGTCGAGGTTGGACAAGGGCTCGTCGAGCAGGAACAGCTGCGGGTGCTTGACGATCGCGCGGCCGATCGCGACGCGCTGGCGCTGGCCCCCCGACATCTGGCCCGGCTTCTTGTCGAGCTGCGCCTCGATCTCCAGCATCCGCGCGGCCTCCGCGACGCGGGTCTCGATCTCGGCGGGCGGCACGCGGACGTTCTTGAGGCCGAACGCCATGTTCTCGCGCACGGTCATGTGCGGGTAGAGCGCGTAATGCTGGAACACCATGGCGACGCCGCGGTCGCCCGGCGGCAGGGGGTCGATCCGCCGCCCGTTCAGCCTGACCTCGCCCCGGTCGGCGGTCTCCAGCCCGGCGACGATCCGCAACAGCGTCGACTTGCCGCTGCCCGACGGTCCCAGGAACGCGACGAACTCGCGCGGCTCCATCGTCAGCGAAACGTCGTCCAGCACCGGCGTCGCCCCGAACGCCTTGGAGACGCGATCCAACTCTAAGCTAGCCAATCCTCGTCCTTTTTCGGGCAGCCTAGCGCGGGGTCGGACCTTCGTCATCAGCGAAAATCGCGGTTTCGCGCGGGGTGACGAGGCCGGGCGGGCCGCCTACGCTCGCGCTATGCGCCGTCCCCGGATCACCACGCGCCAGTTGAGCTACTTCGTGGCGCTCGCGGAAGCGGGCGGCTTCACGCGCGCGGCGGATCGGATGGGCGTGTCGCAGCCGTCCTTGTCGCAGCAGATCCGGGCGCTGGAGGAGGTGATGGGGGCGCCGCTGCTCGAGCGCGGCGGGCCCGTGATCCTGACTCCGCTCGGCCGCGAGACGCTGGAGCGCGCGCGCCGCATCCTGCTCGAGGTCGTGGACCTGGAGGACGCCCGGGTCGCTGCGCAGGACGCGCTGGTCGGCACCATCCGGTTGGGGGTGTCGCCGACGCTGGGCGCCTATCTCCTCCCCAGCCTCGTCGCGCGGCTCCATCGCGAGCACCCCGCCTTACGCGTCCATGTCCGCGAGGGGTTGCCGACCGCGCTCGCCGCGGGCCTCGCCAGCGGCGACCACGATCTCATCCTCGCGCAATTGCCCGTGACCGGCCGGGGCTTGCACGCCGAGCGGCTCTTCCGCGAACGCCTTCACCTCGCCATGGCGGCCGACCATCCGCTGCGCGACAAGGCGGTGGTCGGTCCGGAGGACCTGAAGGGCGAGAACCTGCTGACCTTGCTCCCCGAATACCGTATGGCGGAACAGGTGGCGGCGATCGCGGGGGAGTCCGGGGCGGTGGTGCTGCGCGATTACGAGGGCACGAGCCTCGACGCGGTGCGTCAGATGGCCGGCATGGGGATGGGTTTGACGCTTCTGCCGGAGCTGTACGTCCGCCAGGAGGTCCGCGAGGGCGACGACGTGGTCGTGCGCCCGTTCAGGGGCGGGCGCTAC
>DASVSW010000005.1:0-2024 GCA_036387895.1 Sphingomonas sp. | reverse complement strand
GCCGCCAGCGTCGCGCCCAGCACGCGCGCTTCCGCCCGGATCGGCAACGCGTCCGCGTCGTCGGCGAAGCCGCTCGCCAGCGTCACCCACTGGCCCGCGCGCGCGCCCTTGGGAAAGGGCTTGGCGCCCCAGCTCGGCTCGCCGCCGCGCGTCGTCGGCTCGATCCAGATCTGGAAGATCGTGGTCGTCTCCGCTTCCGCGTTGAACTCGGCATGGCGCACGCCGGAGCCCGCGCTCATAACCTGCACGTCGCCAGCCTGAGTGCGGCCGCGATTACCGAGCGAGTCCTCGTGGCTGATCGCGCCCGAGCGGACGTAGGTGATGATCTCCATGTCGCGATGCGGGTGCGGCGGAAAGCCGGCCCCGGCCGCGATCGCGTCGTCGTTCCACACCCGGATCGCGCCCCAGCCCATGCGGGCCGAATCATAGTAATTTGCGAACGAGAAATGGTGGCGTGCGTCCAGCCAGCCATGGTCGGCATGGCCGAGCGTGCCAAAGCGGCGGATCTCGGGGCGGGTGAGCGTGTGGGTGGTCATTGCAAACCTCCTGTTGGTTGCGCTCGATATGGTGCGTTCCGCGGGTGAGTAAACGGCAACCCTGGCAACGCATCGTTGCCTAAACCCCCTCCCGCTTGCGGGAGGGGCTGGGGGTGGGCATGTCAGGGACGTGACAGGACAGCCCCTCCCCCAACCCCTCCCTCTCGCAGGAGGGGAGATCTGGCGGCCCCTCCCGCGAGAGGGAGCGAAGTCATGAACCTCCCCGACCTCGAAGCCTGGGCCGTCTTCGCCGCGGTCGTCGAGCATCGCTCCTTCTCCGCCGCCGCGCAGGCGATCGGGGTCAACAAGGCGACGGTCTCAAAGGCGGTCGCGCGGCTGGAGGCGCGGCTCGGCCAGTCGCTGTTCCACCGCACCTCGCGCCGGCTGCAGCTGACCGAGGCCGGCAAGCCTCTGGCCGAGCATGCCCGCCGCCTTCTCGCCCAGGCGCTGGAGGCGGAGGAGGCCGCGCGCGACGGGCGCGCGGCGCTCGCCGGGCGCATCCGGCTGGCCGCACCGCTCGGCTTCGGCGTGGCGAACGTCGCGCCACTGCTCGCGCGCTTCATGGCCGAGCACCCGCGGATCGAGATCGATCTGCACCTCTCCGACGCTCGTATCGACATCGTCGCGGAGGGCGTGGACGTCGCGTTGCGCATCGGCGAGCTCGCCGACAGCTCGCTGCGGGCGCGCCGGCTGGGCGACATCCGCACGCACCTGATCGCGGCGCCCGCCTACCTCGCCGCGCACGGGACGCCCGCGCACCCGAGCGACCTCGCGCACCATCGTCTGCTGACCTACAGCAACGCGTCCGGCCCGTGGCGCTTCCGCCATCTCGATGGCGAGGAGGTGAGCGTCGCGCCCGCCGGTCCGCTGCGCGCCAACTCGGGCGAGGCGCTGCTGCCTGCGCTGCTCGCCGGCCTCGGCATCGCGCGTCTGCCCGGCTTCATCGTCGGACCGGACGTGGAGCGCGGCGCGCTGGTCGAGCTGCTGCCGGACTGGCCCGCGCCGACCACCGGCCTCCACCTGCTGACCCCACCGTCGCCGCTTCGGCCCGCCCGCGTGGAGGCGCTGATCGCGTTTTTGGCCGAGCACCTGCGGGACCCTTGCGCGGGGAGTAGCGGTTAGGAGTCAGGGGACGTTTCCCTCCGTCACCCCGGCCTTGAGCCGGGGTCCCGCTCTTTCTTGTTTCGGGCAAGGCAGCGGGACCCCGGGTCGAGCCAGGGGTGACGGCGAACTATTCCAACCTCCTACTGCCTGATCCGGGTCACTCATCCGCAGGGGGACGTCACGGGAGTAAATCCCGTGACGTCGGACAGGCCGCGCAAGCGCGCCTGCCGGCCGGCCTTGCGCGAGTCAGCCGGTCCTGGCCGGCTGCCGCGCGACTCGCCGGAATCGCTGGCTTAATTCCAAATTAACCTTTTGCCTTCAGACGTTGTTTGGTTAATGAATCCGGCCGCTCAGGGCATGAGAGGCGAACGGGGGACGATGCAA
>DASVSW010000004.1:0-3827 GCA_036387895.1 Sphingomonas sp. | reverse complement strand
TGGTCCGTTGACCACCTGTTCGTCACCAGGGATGCGGTGCCGGTTCTCGTCGAACTCAAGCGGGCGGTGGACACGCGGCTGCGTCGCGAGGTGGTCGGTCAGATGCTCGACTACGCCGCCAACGCGACCGCTTACTGGGAGGCTGGCCGGGTCGCCGAGAGTTTCGCCCGGACGGCGGAGGCCGGCGAAGACCCCGACGAGTTGCTGGCGGCGTTCATCGGCGACCGCGACCCGCGCGGCTTCTGGGAGCAAGTCGACGCCAACTTCAAGGCCGGGCGTATCAAGCTGGTGTTCGTGGCGGACGAGATCTCTCGCGAGCTCGCGCGCGTGGTGGAGTTCATGAACGACCAGATGCGCGCCGACGTGCGCGCGGTCGAGCTCCGCTGGTTCGCCGACGAGGCCGGCACCGTGACCCTCAGTCCGCGGGTGATCGGCGAAACCGAGCGGACGGCGGTGGCCAAGGCCCGCACCGCCGCGCCCGCGCCGCTCGGACGCGATGAATGGCTGGCGTTGAACGTCGCGCCCTCGGGTGATGCCGCCATCGCCGGCGCTCAGGCCTATATCTCGTTGGTCGAGCATTGCGGCGGCGTCGCCGACGTGGCGTCCAGGCATGGCTCGATCTACGCCGAGTTCACCGGAGCCAGTGGACGGGCCTTCTATCCTTTCCACTTGTGGAAAGACGGTTTGCTGGTCTCATTATCGCTCCGTTGGCTGAAGAACCGTCCGGCGTTGCAGGATGCGGCGGCGCGGAAGCGATGGTATGACCAGCTGGAGGAGATAGTCGGGCCGCTCTCCACGTCGAATCTGACCGGCTTTCCGTCGTTCAAGCTCGAGCTTCTCGCCCAGCCGGCTATCGCGTCCGCGGTGCAGGCCTATTTGACGGACCTGGTCGCTTTCATGCGGGGCGACTAGAAGGCGCTTCGAACCATTCCGTTACGCTCGCGTTCTAGGCACTGGCCACGCGACTCGCTGATCTGATACGGAGGCGTAGGGAGAAGAGCCATGCAGACCGATGCTCGCCAGCAGGAGGTCGACACCCCTTACCATAGTGACCTGAGTCGTTTCGGCACGAGTCCGATTCAGCCCGCTGTAGGTTCGTCGCGCGAACGCTTTCCTTACCCGGCCCGATAGGGTTTTTTAAAGGTGAAAAAGGGGATGAGGTGATGACGACCGCCGCGCAGCGCTCGCAAATCGATCTGAATTACGACGTGTTCCAACGCACGTTGTCGACTATCCTCCCCAAGCACCGAAACGAATACGCGCTGATGCGCGACCGCGAGATCGTCGGCTTCTTCGCATCGGCTGGAGACGCCTATCGTGCGGGTCTGGCGCGCTATTCCGATCGCGTGTTCTCCATCCAGGAAGTGACGGACGAACCGGTCGACCTCGGCCTGTTTTCCCACGTCCATGGAGATTGAGTGGCGGCGTACCGGTCGCCGCATCCTGATCGATCTTCTGATCCTACGGCCAGACCCGCCGAGCGATCTCACGGCCGAAACGGTACGCGCGCTTCTCGACACGGGCGCCAGCGCTTGCGGCGTTTCGCGATCGGTCGCGAGACGGCTGGACCTGCCTACCATCGGCAAGCAGCCTATCGTGACCGCCAGCGGCTTGATTCAGGCGGAGCGTTATCTTTTCCGTGTCGGCTTTTCGCAATCATCGCTCCCGTTCATCTTCGACGACATCACGGGGTTCGAACTAGCCGGTGCCGATGCCTTCGACGCGGTGCTCGGGATGGACGTGCTGAGCCGTTGCGACTTCCACATGCTCCGGGACGGCACGTGTCGATTGCGGCTCGGGTAACCAAGTCTGCGGCTTAGGCCGGACCCGACCTCACCCCCGCCTCGCGAACCAGATCACGTGCCGGGGTCCCTTGCCGTTGCTCCGCGCGCGGACGACCAGCTCCTCCACCGCGAAGCCGGCCTGGCCCAGCCGGCGCGTGAAGCGCGGGTCGGGGCCGGCTGACCATACCGCCAGCACGCCGCCCGGGCGCAGAGCCGCGCGCGCAGCCGCCAGGCCCGCGGCCGAGTAGAGCCGGTCGTTGCCGTCGCGGGTCAGCCCGTCCGGACCGTTGTCGACGTCGAGCAGGATCGCGTCGTACGCGCCCTGCGCCCCGCCGATCAGCGCCGCCACGTCCTCCTCGATTACGCCCACGCGCGGGTCGTCGAGGCATCCCGCCGTCATCGCAGCCATCGGCCCGCGCGCCCAGGCGATGATCTCCGGCACCAGCTCGGCCACGACGACCCGCGCGTCGCGCCCGAGCGTCGCCAGCGCCGCGCGGAGCGTGAAGCCCATGCCGTAGCCGCCGATCAGCAGCCGGGGCGCGGGCCTACCGCCCAGCCGCGCGATCGTCTCGGTCGCGAGCGCCTCCTCCGACCCGCTCATCCGGCTGCTCATCAGCTCGTTGCGGCCGAGCCCGATGATGAAGTCGCCCGCGCGCCGGAACAGCCGGAGCTCCTCGCCGCCGGGGACCTGCGCCGTGCCGAGGAGCTCGCGCGGCGTCACGCGGGCGCGCCCGTCGGGATCAGCGCTTGCCCGCCTTGCGCGCGGCGTAGCGCGCGTCGCGCGCCGCCTTCAGCTCGGCTTCGGTGCGCTGCGGCTTCACCGCCGCGGCCGCCGCGGCCGCGGCTTCTTCGGCCGCGCGGGCGGCCGCGGCGCGCTTCTCCGCCTTGGCCTCCTCTTCGGCCGCGCGCTTGGCCCGGCGCTTCTCGGCCTCGGCGGCCTCCTTGGCCGCGCGGGCGGCGAGGCGCTCGGCGAGCGCGGCCTCGTCGACCGGCGGCTTCGCCTTCAGCTTGGCCAGCGCCTTCTCCTTCGCATCGCGGGAGAGCGCCGCGCGCTCCTGGAAGGTAGGGGTCTTGAAGGCCGGCATCGGGGTGATCACTCCTTGGGCGGGCCGACGATCGGCCCTGGACTCGAACGCGGCCCATAGCGCATCGGACGCGGATCGGGTGAAGAAAGCGACGCGCGGGCGTTCCGGCCGCGCGGGGCCTTTTCGCGCGGTCGCGGGTTCAGTGCGCGTTCAACCCGAAAGGCTATGCCGCCCCGCATGAGAAACACGATCGCTCTCGCCGCTTCCATCGTCGTGGCCGCCCCCGCCGTCGCCCAGTCGAACGATCTGGCCGCGGTCCAGCGGCATCTCCAGTCGTTGTCCACCATGACCGCCGATTTCCAGCAGACCGATCGCGCCGGCAAGGTGCTGACCGGCACGCTGACGCTGAAGCAGCCCGGCCGCGTCCGCTTCCAATACGCGCAGGGCGTGCCGCTGCTCATCGTCGCCGAGGGCGGGGCGCTCACCTTCATCGACTACTCGGTCAAGCAGGTCCAACGCTGGCCTATCCGCAACTCGCCGCTCGGCGTCCTCCTCGACCCCGGCCGCGGGCTGGCGCGCTACGCCAAAGTGGTGCCCGGCGCCGATCCGCGCGTGATCTCCGTCGAGGCGCGCGATCCGCGCCACCCCGAATACGGCCGCATCACGCTGGTGCTGGCGCGGCAGGAGGGCGCGCCCGCCGGGCTGACGCTCCAGGGCTGGGTCGCGCTCGACAGCCAGGGCAACCGCACCACCGTGCGCCTGTCGAACCAGCGCTACGGCGTTCCGATCGGCGACGAAGCGTTCCGCTGGCGCGATCCGCGGAAGTCCTCGGCCAAGAGCTGACGCCGCCCTGACGGCGGTGTTCATCCGAGTGACAGGTTGTCGGGCCTATACCGTGTCTTGCGGATGCGGGGTGCGGCGCTCGGGATTTTCCCCCTGTTGCCTGGGCGCATTGTCCCCGTTTCCCGCCTGCGTGACGAACGCCAGGTCGGCCCTCGCTCCATGCCCCCGGAGCGGG
>DASVSW010000003.1:0-6656 GCA_036387895.1 Sphingomonas sp. | reverse complement strand
GCGGTCGCGGCGCCGATCGCGGCGAGTGCGTTGGCGACGTTGTGGCGGCCGGGGACGGCCAACTGCACGCGGTACCGCTCTTCACCCTCACCCTTCCGCGGCTGCGCCGCTCCCTCCCTCTCCCGAGGGGAGAGGGAGATTGGGTTACCCGTTCAACACTTCCAGCAGCGTCGAGCCGAGCTCGGACGGCGAGGCCGCGACCTTGATGCCGGCCGCCTCCATCGCCGCGATCTTGTCCTCGGCGCCGCCCTGGCCGCCCGACACGATGGCGCCGGCGTGGCCCATACGACGTCCCGGGGGCGCCGTACGGCCGGCGATGAAGCCCGCCATGGGCTTCTTGCGCCCGCGCTTGGCCTCGTCGCGGAGGAACTGCGCCGCCTCCTCCTCCGCCGAGCCGCCGATCTCGCCGATCATGATGATCGACTTGGTCTCGTCGTCGGCGAGGAACAGCTCTAGCACGTCGATGAAGTTGGTGCCGTTGACGGGATCGCCGCCGATGCCGACCGCGGTCGTCTGGCCCAGGCCCGCGTTCGACGTCTGGAACACCGCCTCGTAGGTCAGGGTCCCTGAGCGCGACACGACGCCGACCGAGCCCTTCTTGAAGATGGAGCCGGGCATGATGCCGATCTTGCACTCGCCAGGCGTCAGCACGCCCGGGCAATTCGGGCCGATCAGCCGCGACTTGGAGCCCGACAGCGCGCGCTTGACGCGGACCATGTCGAGCACGGGGATGCCTTCCGTGATCGTGACGATCAGCGGCACTTGCGCGTCGATCGCCTCCAGGATCGAGTCGGCGGCGAAGGGCGGCGGCACGTAGATGACGGACGCGGTGGCGCCCGTCTTCGCGACCGCTTCCGCGACCGTGTCGAACACCGGCAGCCCGATATGCTCGGAGCCGCCCTTCCCCGGCGTGACGCCGCCGACCATCTGCGTGCCGTACTCCAGCGCCGCCTTGGTGTGGAAGGTGCCGGTCTCGCCCGTCATGCCCTGGGTGATGACCTTGGTGTTCTTGTCGACGAGGATGCTCATCCCGCTCCGGTTCCTTGGCTAAGCGCTCCAGCCGCGGCGGGAGCCGAGTATGGCTTCAGTTCCCGCGCGCTCAGGCGAGCGAGGGATCGATCCCCTTGCAGGCGACCAGCAGCTCCTTCACCGCGTCGACCGAGACCTTGAGGTTCTCCTTCGCGGCGTCGGTCAGCTCGACCTCGATCACCTTCTCCACGCCGCCGGCGCCGATCACGATCGGCACGCCGACGTAGAGGCCGGACACGCCATACTCGCCGTTGAGTTCGGCCGCGGCGGGGAGGACGCGTTTCTTGTCGTAGAGATAGGCTTCGGCCATCTCGATGCCGCTGGTCGCCGGCGCATAATAGGCGGAGCCGGTCTTGAGCAACGCCACGATCTCGCCGCCGCCCGAACGGGTGCGCTGGACGATGGCGTCGACCTTCTCCTGGGTGGACATGCCCATCTTGATGAGGTCGGCGACCGGGATGCCCGACACGGTCGAGTACTCCAGCACGGGCACCATGGTGTCGCCATGGCCGCCGAGCACGAAGGCGTTGACGTCCTTCACCGACACGCCGAACTCCCACGCCAGGAAGGTGCGGAAGCGCGCGCTGTCGAGGACGCCCGCCATGCCGACCACCTTGTGCGCGGGCAGGCCGGAGAACTCGCGCAGCGCCCAGACCATCGCGTCGAGCGGGTTGGTGATGCAGATGACGAACGCGTCGGGGGCGTGGTCGCGTATGCCCTCGCCGACCGCCTTCATCACCTTCAGGTTGATGCCGAGCAGGTCGTCGCGGCTCATGCCCGGCTTGCGCGCGACGCCCGCGGTGACGATCACGACGTCCGCGCCGGCGATGTCGTTGTAGTCGTTGGTCCCGATGATCGAAGCGTCGAAGCCCTCGACCGGCCCGCACTGCGCGAGGTCGAGCGCCTTGCCCTGCGGCACGCCCTCGACCACGTCGAACAGGACGATGTCGCCCAGGCCCTTCAACGCCGCGAGATGGGCGAGCGTCCCGCCGATGTTGCCGGCGCCGATCAGCGCGATCTTCTTACGGGCCATCCCCTGTCCTCTTCGCAGCGCGCCGCTCGAGGCGCGGGTTCGCGCGCCGCCTACGCCTTTCGCGCGGGAGGGGCAACCGGTAATCCACCGAGCCGAGCCGATCTATTGCGATCGTTTCTCAATAGCTTTTAGCAGCCGTGGCCGAGCGCCATGTACTCGGCGGAGCGCATCTCCTCCAGGCGGCTGACGGTGCGCTGGAACTCGAAGCGGCCGTCGCCCGCGGGGTAGAGCCCGTCGGGCTGGGCGTCGGCGGCGGCGAGGAGCTTCACCTTGTGCTCGTAGAGCGCGTCGATCAGCTGGACGAAGCGGGCGGCCTCGTTGCGCATGTCCGGCCCCAGCTTGGGGATGCCGACCAGGATCACCGTGTGGTAGCGCCGCGCGATCGCGAGATAGTCGGCAGCGCCCCGCGCCTCGCCGCACAGCTTCTTGAACGAGAAGACCGCGACGCCCTTCAACGACTTGGGCACGCGCAGGGTGCGTCCGTGGACGTGCAGCGTCTCCTCCGGCACGTGCTCGGCGTCTTCGGGCGGGTAGTCGGTCAGGCGGAAGAAGTCGGCGGAGAGCTCGGCGGTGGCCTCCGGGCCGTTGGGAACGAGCCAGGTCTCGACGCGGCCGAGACGTTCGCGGCGGTAGTCGACGGGGCCGTTGAGCGGAAGCACGTCGAGGCGTTCTTCGATCAACGCGATGAAGGGCAGGAAATGCTCGCGGTTGAGGCCATCGCGATAAAGGTCGGACGGCGCGCGGTTCGACGTCGCGACCACCGTCACGCCATGGTCGACGATGAGCGCGGTGAACAGCCGCGACAGGATCATCGCGTCCGGCGAGTTGGTCACCATCATCTCGTCGAAGGCGAGCAGCCGGACGTCGGCGGCCATGGCGGCGGCGACGGGGGCGATCGGGTCGCCCTTCTCCCTCGCGCGCTCCTTGTGGATGCGCAGGTGCACCTCCAGCATGAACTCGGAGAAATGGACGCGGCGCTTCGCCTCGACCGCCAATTTCGCGAAGAACAGGTC
Source organism: Sphingomonas sp. (assembly GCA_036387895.1). Classification (GTDB taxonomy): domain Bacteria; phylum Pseudomonadota; class Alphaproteobacteria; order Sphingomonadales; family Sphingomonadaceae; genus Sphingomonas. The sequence goes on along the minus strand of DASVSW010000003.1, from coordinate 3,581 downwards.
CATCAGCATGGACTTGCCCCGCCCCACCCCGCCCCAGAGATAGACGCCGCGCGGCGGCTCGGGACGGCGGCGGGCGAGCCGCCAGAGGAGCGACCCGCGCTTGGGGCTAGCCTCCAGCTCGGCGGCGAGCCGGTCGAGCCGGGCGGCGGCGGCGGCCTGTTCGGGGTCGGGGCGGAGCTCGCCCGCGGCGACGAGGGAGCGGTAGGCGGGGAGGACGGAGGCGGTCATGCGCGGCCGCCCTTAGCCGCCAACGTTACCCCAGCGAAAGCTGGGGTAGTCGCGCCTTCCCGCCGGAAGAGCGCCCCGGAGTTGATCCGGGGCGTCGTCGGACGGGTCCGCTGATGCGGCCCGCCGGCCGGGCTCACGCGAGTCCTGCGCCAGGATGGCGCAGGCCGCTTAGAGCACCCTCTCCATCTCCATCTTCTTGATCTCCGCAATCGCCTTGGCGGGGTTCAGGCCCTTGGGGCAGACATTCGCGCAGTTCATGATGGTGTGGCAGCGGTAGAGGCGGAACGGGTCCTCCAGCTCGTCGAGCCGCTCGCCCGTCATCTCGTCGCGGCTGTCGGCGAGCCAGCGATAGGCCTGGAGAAGGATCGCGGGCCCCAGGAACTTGTCCGAGTTCCACCAGTAGCTGGGGCAGCTCGTCGAGCAGCAGGCGCAAAGGATGCACTCGTACAGCCCGTCGAGCTTGGCGCGGTCCTCCGGCGACTGGAGGCGCTCCTTGCCGGACGGCTGCGGCGTGACGGTCTGCAGCCAGGGCTTGATTGAGGCGTATTGCGCGTAGAAGTGCGTGAAGTCGGGGACGAGGTCCTTGACGACGTCCATATGCGGCAGCGGGCTGATCTTGATCTCGCCGCGGGCGTCCTCGATCGCGGTGGTGCACGCCAGGCCGTTGCGCCCGTTGATGTTCATCGAGCACGAGCCGCAGATGCCCTCGCGGCACGAGCGGCGGAAGGTGAGGGTCGAGTCCTGCTCCGCCTTCATCTTCAGAAGCGCGTCGAGCACCATCGGCCCGCACTGGTCGAGGTCAATCTCGAACGTGTCGTAGCGCGGGTTGGCGTCGGAGTCGGGGTCGTAGCGATAGACCTTGAACCGGCGGATCCGGCCCTGCGTCTCCGATTTGTGGACCACGCCCTTGGTGGGGACGCTGTGCTTGGGGAGGGTGAGTTCGGCCATGTTCTCTTCCGTCAGCTCGCCTGGGCGCGTACGCCCGCCCAGTCCAATCGGCGCGTCAGATACATAATGCCCGCGAGCGCCGCAAACAGTAGCAGCGAGCCGATTAACAACGAATAGGCTTCCAGGCTGAGAAGGATGTAGAGGACGCCGTACAGGGCCGCGAGCAACCCTGCGATGTAACCTCCGCGCCGACGGCTGCCGAGCACCGCCGTCGAATAAGCGGCGATCAGCGCGATGATCGCCGCGGCCGCGATGAGATAGGCCGGGCCGAAGCCGACCACCTCGGCGAAGGCGAGCAGCAGCACGAAGAACAGCACCAGCCCCGCGCCCACCAGCAGATACTCCGCCGCGGCGACGCGCACGCCGGCGACGACGTCGAACAGCAGGAACGCCATGAAGGTGAAGCCGATGAACAGGAAGCCGTACTTCACCGACCGGTTGACCTGCGAGTAGAGGTCGACGGGGGTGACGAGGTCGACGCGCGCCTCGTAGTCGCCCGCGGGCTGGTCGGTCGCGAAGCGGGCGACGCGCCCCGCCTCGGCGGGCGCCGCCGCGGCGGGCGCGTCCGTCGACACCAGCGCGCGGCCGAGCGCGAGGTTGCCGACCCGCCAGGTCGCGCTGAAGCCTTGATCGTCCACCCGCCGTTCGGAGGGCAAGAACCCGCCCTGGAAGCTCGGATGCGGCCAGCGCGACGCGACGGTCCAGCGCGTGTCCCCCGCCTGGGGCGCGAGCGTGAGCCAGCCGTTGCCGCGGAAACGGTAGCGGAAACCGATCCGCATCGGCCGCTCGCGCAGCGAGCCGGCGTCGACGAAGGCGAAGAAGCCGGATTCGCCCGCCTGCGCCAGGCCCTTGCCGGGCTGGAGCGCCAGCGGGCGCCCGTCCGCGCGCACCGCGGGCGGCGGGCCGAACAGCCCGCGCGCGTCCGACAGGCCGAAGCGCAGCTCGGCGCGGTCGAAGTAGAGCCGTTCGGGTGTCACGCCGAAACGGGCGAGATCGGCGGGCAGCACGAAGCGCGCCTCGCCGGACGCGGTCGCCTCGTAGACCACGGCCTCGTAGATCGAGCGCGTGCGCCGTTCGGGCCGGAGCTCCGTGCGCAGGTCGGCGGCCTCGGGCGACAGCGTCAGCTCGCGCCACACGGTGTTGATGCGCGCGACCTGGCGGCCTCCCTCGACGACCGTCTCCGTCACCTCCTCCTGATAGGGCAGGACGAGGACCGGCCCCGCCATCGTCTGCGGCCCGCCCCAGCCTTCGGCGATCGAACGGCGCGCCGTCTCCGACTGGCTCTGGCGGTCGTAGACGAGGAGGTAGACGGTGAAGAGCGGGATCGCGAGCAGCCCGGCGATCAGGATGGCGAAGAGAAGCTTCCGCCCCGGCGTGTGGTCTTGAGCGGTCATCGCCGGACGCTAGCGCGGGCGCGCCGGGTCGGCCACTCCCTTCCAGCTCATGGCCCCTCCAGCTGCGTAACCGCGGGGCGGCCGACGGGCGACGTCCCGGAGGGCAGGTCGCGTTCCAGCTGGGCGAGCCAGCGCGCGGCGCCCGGGCCGATGCTGGCTTGCGGGTTGGACGGCTCCAGCTCGCCCCGGCGTTCCCAGCCGGCGATGAGGCCCCTCGCCTCGCCGACCGCGCGCGCCAGCGGCTGCGGCTTGCGGAGCGCCTGGTTGATCAATGCGTCGCCGAAGAAGGTCCAGTCGCTGTCCGCCTGGCAGCCGAACGAGGTGCGGTCGGCGGCGCTGGCGGTGATGATGGCGGTCTCCGTCCCCATCATCATGGGCACGTAGACGCCCGAATAGCAGGCGCTGACGAGGAGCAGCCGGCGCTCGATCCCGAGCTCGCGCAGCGAGCGCCACAGGCGCGCGGGGCCGAGCAGGCCGTAGCCCTGATCGGCGTCGTGATAGGCCATGCCGAGCGGCGCGCCGTGCGTCGTGACGTAGAGCACCAGCACGTCCTCGCGCGGGTCCATCAGCTCGGCGATCCGGGCGAGCGCGGCGGCGAGCGTCTGGGGCGAACCCATGGGCAGGTCGCTGGGCCGCGCGCCGTCGCTGCCCGCCAGCACGATCGTGCGGCCGTCGGCGCGGTAGCGGCGGGAGAGGACGCGGCCCGCCTCGCGCGCCTCGCGGCCGAAGACGGGATCGCTGTCGAGCGCGATCGACAGGACATAGGCGTCGACGGCGCCGCGCCGCTGCGGCTGGAGCCCGGCCAGCGCCTTGGCGAGGCGGCGGTGCTCGGTCAGCGCGTGGACGGGGCCGCGGTCGCGTTCGACCTGGACGCCGAGCTCGGCGGCGGCGGCGACCTCCGCGCGCGACGCGCCTAGCGACGGCGGCTCGAGCGCGTGGCGCGGCGGCTGGTAGGGCTCGGGCTGCTGCGCCGAGGCCGGCGTCAGCAGCAGGAGCGAGGCGAGGAGCTTG
>DASVSW010000002.1:0-3701 GCA_036387895.1 Sphingomonas sp. | reverse complement strand
GGGCTTCCCCTACGCGATGATCGGCGCGACGCTGACGTCGCGATTGGCGGCGGACGGCATCGACAAGAAGACGGTGACCGCGTTCAGCCTCGCCTTCCTCGTCTATAACTTGAAGTTCTTATGGGCGTGGATCGTCGACGGGGTGCGCCTGCCCTTGCTGGGCCGACTGGGGCAGCGCGTGTCATGGCTGATCGTCGCCGGCCTGCTCGTGATGGCGGCGGTCGCCAATCTGGCGCTCGTCGATCCGACGGCGAGCATCGCGGCGACCGCGACGGCGGCCATCCTCGTCGGGGTGGCGGGGTCGACGTTCGACATCGTCATCGACGCCTACCGCATCGAACTGCTGGAGCCGCGCCAGCTCGGCGTGGGATCGGGGATGAGCCAGTACGGGTGGCGCATCGGGTCCGCGGGCGCGGGCGCGCTGGCGCTCGTGGTCGCGGAGCGCGCCGGCTGGAGCGCGGGCTACCTCGCGTGCGCGGCGTTCGCGCTGCCGGCGATGCTGACGGGGCTGATGCTGGGCGAGCCGGAACGGCGGCGCGAAGCGGTCGCGCGGCGCGGGCTGGCGGAGACGGCGCGCGCGGTGTGGGGGCCGTTCGTCGAGTTCTTCACGCGGCCGGGCGCTCTCATCGTGCTGCTGTTCATCCTGATCCACAAGATCGGCGACACGTTGAGCCAGTTGACGGTGCGGCTGCTGTTCAAGGATCTCGGCTTCACCGGCGACGAGATCGCGTTCTACGACGTAGGCGTCGGTTTCGTCGCCTATCTGGTCGGCATCTTCGCGGGCGGCGTGTTGTACGCACGGACGGGCCTGAAATGGTCGGTGCTGCTGTCGCTGGTGCTGATGGCGGTTTCGAACCTGAGCTTCGCGGGTCTGGCCGCGGCGGGGCATTCGAACCTGGGCATGGCGGCGGCGATGGCCTTCGAGAACTTCGCCAGCGGTTACGGCGGCGTGGTCGTGGTCGCCTACTTCTCCGCCCTGTGCGACCTGCGATTCACGGCGGCGCAGTTCGCGCTGATCTCGGCGGGGACGAGCATCGTGGGACGTTTCGTGACCGGCACCACCGCGGGGGCCCTGATCGAGGCGATGGGCTATGTGCAGTTCTACGTGCTCACCTTCCTGATCGCGCTGCCCGGCGTGGCCCTGTTCTGGTGGATGGGGCGGACGGGGCTGGTCGACCGGTCGATCGGCTCGGCGGGCGTGGAGCGCGGCGACGACGCTCAGTCGGGCGCTTCGCCGTTGGCGGCGAGCACCGCGCCCGCGAGGTAGAGCGAGCCGGCGATCAGCGTGACCGGCGCGTCGGCGCGGCGGGAGAGGGCGGCGGGCACGTCGGGCGCGGTGGCCGTCTCCGGCACGCCCGCGTCCGTCGCGGCGGTTGCCAGGTCGGCGGGGGCGTGATGGGCGTGGTCGGGGACGGGCACCGCCGTGAGCGCACTCGCGACGGGGGCGAGCTGGCGGAGAACGCCGGCCATGTCCTTGTTGGCGAGGAGGCCGAGGACGAGGTGGACGGGGCGGCCCCGCGCGCGCGCCGCGATGACGGGCGCGATGGCGGCGGCGGCGTCCTCGTTGTGGCCGCCGTCGAGCCACACGTCCGCGTCCGGGCGCAGGAGAGCGGTCAGCGGGCCGGGGCCTAGCCGCTGCATCCGGGCGGGCCAGCGGGCGTCGGTAGCGGCGGCCCGAAGCGCGGCGTCAGGGACGCGCACGCGATCCTGATGACGGAAAATAGCGATCGCCAGCGCAAGATTGGCGTGTTGATGCTCGCCGGGGAGCGCCGGCAGCGGCAGCTCGAGCGCGCCTCGCGCATCTCGGTAGAAGACGTGGTCCTCCCCCGTTTCGAACGTCCAGTCGCGGCCGGCGGCCAGGACGGGCGCGCCGGCGGCCGCGGCGACCTCCTGGACGGCGGCGGCGACGGGGGCGGGATAGGCGAGCGTCACCAGCGGGCGGCCGGGCTCGGCGATGCCGGCCTTCTCGCGGGCGATCTGGACGGCGGTGTCGCCGAGCCACGCCTGATGGTCGATCCCGAGCGCGGCGATGCCGGTCGCGGCGGGGTCGCGGATCACGTTGGTGGCGTCGAGGCGGCCGCCCAGGCCGACCTCGATCACGCAGGCGTCAGCGGGCGTGCGCGCGAAGGCGAGGAATGCGGCTGCGGTGGTGACCTCGAAAAAGCTCGCGCCGATGCCGTCGGCTTGGTCGAGCACTTCGGCCAGCAGCGCCGCGAGCGCGGCGTCGTCGATCAGGTCGCCGGCAAGCCTGATGCGCTCGTTGAAGCGGACGAGATGGGGGCTGGAATAGACGTGGACGCGATGCCCCGCCGCCTCGAGCGCGGCGCGGAGGAAGGCGCAGGTGGAGCCCTTCCCGTTGGTGCCGGCGACGTGGAACACGGGCGGGAGCGCCAGGTGCGGATCGCCGAGCCTTGCGAGCAGGCGCGTGATCCGGTCGAGCCCGAGCACGTCCGCGCCGGGCGACAGACGCCAGAGGCGGTCGAGCTGGGCCTGGACGGCGGGGTCGGCGGAGTGGGCGTGGTCGGGCATTTGGTGAGGGAGCAGGGAGCAGGGAGCAGGGAGCATTTTGGCGCGAGCTGGGCCGGCGTGCCGTCTCCTGCTGCTGCCTGCTGCCCGCTCCCTGCTTCCTCCTACGCCGCCTTCCGCGCGCTGGTCAGATAGCCGATCACCGTCGCCAGGCGCTCGCGGAGGTCGCGGCGGTGGACGACCATGTCGATCAGGCCATGATCGAGATAATATTCGCTGGTCTGGAAATCGTCGGGGAGCTTCTCGCGGATCGTGCTCTCGATGACGCGGCGGCCGGTGAAGGCGAGGGTGGCCTTGGGCTCGGCGATCTGGACGTCGCCGAGCATGGCGTAGGCGGCCATGACGCCGCCGCTCGTCGGGTCGGTCAGCACGACGATGTAGGGGAGCCCAGCGTCGTGGAGCATCTGGATGGCGACGGTGGTGCGGGGCATCTGCATCAGCGACAGAATGCCCTCCTGCATGCGCGCCCCGCCCGACGCGGTGAAGACGACGTAGGGGCAGTTCGCCTCGATCGCCGCCTCGACGCCGCGGACGAAGGCTTCGCCGACCGCCAGGCCCATCGAGCCGCCCATGAAGGCGAAGTCCTGGACGCCCATCACGACCGGATGGCCGAGCACCGTGCCGCGCGCGTTGACCAGCGCGTCGGCTTCCGAGTTCTCGGCGCGGGCGGCCTTCAGGCGGTCGGTGTAGCGCTTCTGGTCGCGGAACTTGAGCGGGTCCTCGGCGACCTTGGGCGGGGGCAGCTCGGCGCAGCTGCCCTCGTCGAGCAGCTGGCGGAAGCGCTCCTTAGGGCCGATCCGCTCGTGATGGTCGCAGCGCGGGCAGACGTGGAGGTTGTCGTGGAGCTCCTTGGTGAACACCATCTGCCCGCAGCCGCGGCACTTGTGCCAGAGATTGTCCGCCGTCTCCTTCTTGGAGCGGAAGGAGAGGGCGTTGCGGACGCTGTTGAGCCAGGTCATGCGGGAGCTTTCACGGTGGAGATCGCGTCCTTGAGCGAGCGGACGTAAGCGGCGACGTGCGGTGCTGCGGCGGCGCCGTGCTGGGCGACGAGGTCGATGATCGCGGAGCCGACGACGACGCCGTCGGCCACGCGGGCGACCGCCGCCGCTTGGTCGGGCGTGCGGATGCCGAAGCCGACGGCGACGGGCAAGTCGGTCGACGCTTTGAGGCGCCGG
>DASVSW010000001.1:0-4138 GCA_036387895.1 Sphingomonas sp. | reverse complement strand
CGGGGATGATGGGAGTGGAGCACCTCCGCAACCTCGCGATCACCGAAGGCGCGGAGGTCGTGGCGGTCGTCGATCCGACGCCCGCCTCGCTCGGCTGGGCCAGGGGCGTCTTGGGCGAGGAGGTCCGCGCGTACGACGCCGTGGACGCGTTCGCGCGCGACGCGGCGGACGTCGACGCGGTGGTGGTCGCTTCGCCGAACCACACCCATCGCGCGGTGCTGGAGCGGCTGTTCGACCTCGATGTCGCGATCCTCTGCGAGAAGCCGCTGGCGACCACCGTCGCCGATGCGCGCTGGGTCGCCGAGCGCGCCGCGGCAAGCGCCAAGCCGTTCCAGACGGCGATGGAGTACCGCTTCATGCCCCCCGCCGCCGAGTTCATCGCGCAGGTGCATGGCGGGCGCGTCGGGCGGTTGCAGATGCTGTCTATCCGCGAGCACCGGTTCCCCTTCCTGCCCAAGGTCGGCGACTGGAACCGGTTCAGCCGCAATACCGGCGGCACCATGGTCGAGAAGTCGTGCCACTTCTTCGACCTGATGCGGCTGATCACGCGCGCCGAGCCGGTCCGGGTCTACTGCTCGGGCGCGATGGACGTGAACCATCTCGACGAGCGCTATGACGGCGAGCGGCCGGACATCATCGACAACAGCTTCACCACCGTCGACTTCGACGACGGGACGCGCGCGATGCTGGACCTGTGCATGTTCGCCGAAGGGGCGGAGCATCAGGAGGAGATGTCGGCGACCGGCGACAAGGCGCGGCTCGACGTGCTGATCCCGCCCGGCGACCTCGTCTACTCACCGCGCGTCGACTGGCGCGGGCCGAAGGCGGTCGAGCGCACCCATGTCCCCGTGGAGGCGTTCGCGCTGGCGGCGGGGTCGCACCACGGGGCCAGCTACCACCACCACAAGGCGTTCGCCGCCGCCGTCCGGGGCGAGGCGCCCGTCCAGGTGACCGCGCATGACGGTCTGATGGCGGTCGCGATCGGCGCCGCCGCCGAGATCAGCGCGCGGGAGAAGCGCGTCGTCGAGATGGCGGAGGTCCTGGCGTGAACGTCATGCGGCGGCTCACCGCGCCCAGCGATCACGTGCTCATCGTCGGCGGCGGCTTCTCGGGCACGCTGCTCGCGATCAACCTGCTCCGTCACGAGGGTCCGCGCGCCACCGTGGTCGAGCGCCGCGAAGGCCAGGTCGCGCGCGGCGTCGCCTATAGCGCGGCGCATTCGAGCCACCTCCTCAACGTCCGCGCGGGCAACATGAGCGCGCTGCCCGACGACCCCGACCATTTCGTCCGCTGGCTGGAGGGCCACGGCCTGGGCGGACGGACCAGCTTCGTCCCCCGCACCACCTACGGCGCTTACTTGCGCGAGATGCTCGACCGCGCCTGCGCCGAAGCGCCCGGCCGGTTGAGGATCGTGGACGGCGAGGCGGTGGGCCTGGACGCCGACGAGCGCAGCACGCGGCTGGTCCTGGCCGACGGATCGACGATCGAAGGCGACGCGGCGGTGCTCGCCGTCGGCAACCTGCCGCCGCACGATCCGCCCGGCCTTGACGCCGACCGGCTGCCGTCGAACCTCTACAGCCCCGATCCCTGGGCGGCCGACATCGGCGAGGGGCTCCGCGATGAGGATACGGCGGTGCTGATCGGCACCGGCCTGACCGCGATCGACGCGGCGTTGCTGCTCGACGCGGGCGGATTCCGCGGGCGCATCCTCGCGCTGTCCCGGCGCGGCCTCGCTCCGCACGCGCATGCGGACGGGAAGGCTTATCCGGCCGGCGTCTCCGAACGGCCGGGCGGGCCGGTGTCGAGCGTCGTCCGCCACGTCCGGGAGCGCGCCCGCGACACGGAGTGGCGGACCGCGGTCGACGAGCTCCGCCCCATGACGCAGATGATGTGGGGTGCGGCGTCGCGCGAGGAGCGCGCGCGCTTCCTGCGTCACGCCCGGCCTTACTGGGACGTCCACCGCCATCGCCTCGCCCCCGAGGTGGCGGCGCGCATCGAGGCGCTGGTGGAGGCGGGACGGCTGACCTTCGCGGCGGGCAAGACGCTGGGCGCGGAGAGGACGGACGACGGCGTGACGCTGCGCTGGCGGCCGCGCGGGAGCGACCGGATCGAGGAGACGCGCGCGGCGCGCATCGTCAACTGCACCGGGCCGCAGGGCGACCTGACCCGATCGCGCGAGCCGCTGTTGCGGCGGTTGATGGACGGGGGCGCGATCCGGCCGGACGCGCTGCGTTTGGGGCTCGACGTCGACGCGTGCGCCCGGGTGGTCGACGCGCGAGGCCGCGCGTCCGACCGGCTCCACGCGATCGGCCCCATGACGCGCGGCGGCGTGTGGGAGATCGTGGCGGTGCCCGACATACGCTGGCAGGCTTGGACGCTCGCCCGGCGGCTGTCGAACGCGCAATGGGTCGGCGGGGAGGGGTTGTAGGGGCGGTCCCCTATTCAATCCCCGGCCGCACGACTATCCGTCGGGCGCATGACCTATCTCGTGACCGGGGCGGCCGGCTTCATCGGCTTCCACGTCTCCCAGGCGCTCCTCGCCCGCGGGGAGGAGGTGCTCGGGATCGACGACCTGAACGGCTACTACTCCGTCCGGCTGAAGCGCGATCGGCTGGCGGAGCTGGCCGACAGCCCGGGCTTCTCGTTTCAGCAGGTCGACATTGCCGACGCTGGCGCGCTCGACGCGGCGCTCCGCGGCCGGAAGGTCCGGCGCGTCGTCCATCTCGCGGCGCAGGCGGGCGTGCGTTACTCGCTCGAGAACCCGCGCGCCTATGTCGACGCCAACGTCGTCGGGCACCTCAACATTCTCGAGTTCGCGCGGCACGCCGACGGGCTGGACTCGGTCGTCTACGCGTCGTCCAGCTCGGTCTACGGCGGCAATTCGAAGCTGCCCTTTTCGGAGGACGACCGGGTGGACGCGCCCGTGTCGCTCTACGCCGCCACCAAAAAGGCGGACGAGCTGATGGCGGCCACCTACGCCCATCTGTACCGCATCCCGCTCACGGGGTTGCGCTTCTTCACCGTCTACGGACCCTGGGGCCGGCCCGACATGGCGATGTGGCTGTTCACGCAGGCGATCCTCGAGGGCCGCCCGATCCGCGTCTTCAACCACGGCGAGATGATGCGCGACTTCACCTACATCGACGACATCGTGGCGGGCGTCCTAGCGGTGACGGATGCGCCGCCGGCCGACGACGGGCCGCCGCCCCACCGCGTGTACAACATCGGCAACAACCGGGCGGAGGCGCTCATCCGGATGATCGAGGTGCTGGAGGACGCGATCGGCGTGAAGGCGGAGCGCGAGCTGCTGCCCATGCAACCGGGCGACGTGCCGGCGACCTACGCCGACATCTCCCGGATCGCGCGCGACCACGGTTTCGCGCCGACGACGCCGATCGAGGTGGGGATCCCGCGCTTCGTCGACTGGTACAAGCGGTATCACGGCCTGGGCGGGTGACGCCGGACGCCGTCGAGGACGCGCTGGCGCGGTTGCGGGACGCGCTTCCCGCGGCCGAGGCGGCGGACTTCTGGAACGCCGCGCGCGACCTGCTCGGTCGCGATCCGAGCGGTTCGCCGCCGAGACCCCTGATCGAGCTGGGCCGGCTCCTGATCGCGCGCGCCTGGCGGCATGACGAGGACGCGCCGGCCGACCTTTCGCCGCACCCGGCGACGCCGCCGCCGATCGCCGCCTGGATCAGGGCCGCTCTCGCCTGGGCGCGGTTCGATCACGCGGCGGCGCGGGACGAGCTGAGCCGGGCGCTCGAGCGCTGGCCACGCGGCCCGGTGGACTTCCGCGCCGAGCGCGCGCTGCTCGCGATCCGCTTCGGCGAGTACGGGCTGGCGCTGGCGGACCTGCCGGCGGCCGACGCGCCGTCGGCGGGGCGGTACGCGCCGCTGGCCGAAGCGCGTGCGGTCGTCGAGGCGGTCCCGCCGGACGCGGGCGCGCTTTATCCCGAATACGTCATCGACGTCCTGATCGACCGTGCGCCGGACGCGTCGTACTCGCCGCGGCCGGGGCATGTCTTGACGGTCCTGGAGACGCTGGCGCCGGGCGGCACCGAGCGGCAGGCGGTGTCGGTCGTCGAGGCGTTGTCCCGCGACGGGCGCGTCGCGAGCCAGCTGCTGCTGGTCGAGCGGG